>JAEOTU010000316.1 GCA_016839665.1 Candidatus Hodarchaeota archaeon | reverse complement strand
GGAGCTGATTGTGGGTGAGAAAGGATCAGAACCAAAAGCTGCACCTACTTATCCAGAGTTATGTGTCCATAGCTTGAAAGATCTTGAAATATTAAATTCAAGGGAGAAAATTTCCTTTGAAGTTAGCACAGAAACCCGTGATATTTATCACGATACTATTATTCCTTATTGGGAAAAGGGAAGGTCGATTAGAGACATAATTTTCAGTTCAGTGTCAGTGGAATGGAAAGCTGCATATGAAGCAGGTGTTTTCACAGAATTTCAGGAGCAAAGAGCTCCAGGACACACAGTTTTGGGTGATATCATTTATAGGAAAGGATTTCTGGATCTTAAAGAAGACATTGAACAGTCTATCAAGAACTTAGATTTCTTCAATGATCCTGAAGCCTTTGATAAAAGAGAAGAATTGAAAGCAATGGATATTGCTGCGGATGCATTGATTACTTATGCTCATCGATACTCTGAGGCGTTAAAAGAACTGGCCGACAAGATTAAAGATAGTACCCGATCAAAAGAATTACTCAAAATGTCCGAGATTTGCCAAAGGGTTCCCGCTCACGTACCAAGAACTCTTTGGGAAGCTTTGCAATACTATTGGTTTGCTCATCTCGGGGTTACAATTGAGTTGAACACCTGGGATTCATTTAATCCTGGAAGACTAGATCAGCATTTATATCCTTTTTACAAAAAGGAGCTTGAGGAGGGGACATTGACAAAAGAAGAAGCTACAGAACTACTTCAAGCATTCTGGGTCAAGTTTAATAACCAACCAGCTCCCCCAAAGGTCGGAGTAACTGCTCAAGAGAGTAATACTTATACTGATTTCACCCTGATTAATATTGGGGGAGTAAAGGAAGATGGATCAGATGCAACAAACGAGCTCTCCTATTTACTACTAGATATTATAGAAGAAATGCGGTTGTTACAACCCAGCTCCATGGTACAACTAAGTAAGAAAAATCCCAATCGTCTAATTAAACGAGCTTTAAAGATTATCAAAACTGGTTATGGACAACCTTCAATCTTCAATGCTGAAGCTATCATTCAGGAAATGGTACGTCAAGGAAAATCATTGAAAGATGCAAGGAAAGGGGGAGCTAGCGGATGTGTGGAGACTGGTGCTTTCGGAACAGAAGCCTACATTCTAACTGGATATTTTAATATGCCGAAGGTGCTGGAAATTACTCTTAACAATGGTGTCGATCCCAGAACAGGAAAACAAATTGGGATAAAAACAGGCGATCCAGTTACATTCAAGAGCTTTAACGAGCTTTACAGTGCTTATGAGAAGCAATTAGACTATTTCATCGATATTAAGGTTAAGGGGAATAATATCATAGAGCGGATCTATGCGAAGTACATGCCTTGTCCTTTCCTTTCTCTGCTAATTGAAGATTGTATATCTAATGGAAAAGATTATAATGCTGGAGGGGCCCGATATAACACATCCTACATACAAGGTGTAGGTTTAGGCAGCATGACTGATGCTTTAACTTCAATTAAATATAATGTATTTGACAATAATTTCACCACAATGACAAAGCTTCTTCAAGCCTTAAAAGCTAATTTTGAGGGTTTTGACGAACTTAAGCACCGTTTCATTAATGAGACCCCAAAATATGGAAACGATGATGACTATGCAGATTCTCTTACAGTGAGAATATTCGAAAGCTATTTTGAAGCAGTAGATGGGCGACCTAATACCAAGGGAGGAAATCACAGAATTAATCTTCTTCCCACGACTGTTCATGTATATTTTGGTCAAATGACTGGTGCTATGCCCGATGGCAAAATGAGTAGAGAACCTCTTTCAGAAGGGATCTCACCTGTTCAAGGCGCAGACAGGAATGGCCCAACTGCAGTTATCAAATCTGTTTCAAAGATCGATCACTTAAGGACTGGTGGGACTCTTTTAAACCAGAAATTCACTCCTCAACTTTTGTCAACTGACGAAGGTATTGAGAAATTGATGCACCTAATTCGTTCTCATTTCAAACTGGACAGTCACCATATTCAATTTAATGTGGTAACAGCAGATATCCTAAAAAAAGCCCAAGAGAATCCTGAAAAGTATCGTGATTTAATCGTCCGTGTTGCTGGTTACAGTGATTATTTTGTTGATCTAATACCCGAACTACAGGATGAAATTATTAGAAGAACCGAACATGGGAGCTTTTAACCGAAAGCTTCATCTCATTATTAGTTAACACAAAACCCACCTCTTCATAGACGTTTCTCCCAATTTCTGTAGTGTGTAAACTGATCACAGTGATCTTTTTCTTCCTCAAAAAAACGAGAATTTCTGTCATAAGCTTCGATGTGATACCCTTTTTTCGCCATTCAGGAAGCGTATACATGTTCATAATGTATGCTTCTTTTCCAGAGTTATTTCCTGGTGACGGAGGCTTTTGAAAAAAGACTAATCCACTAGTTGCTATAATTTTTCCGTTAGTCTCAGCAACCCACGATAAAAATTCCTCTTTCGGTATGAATTGATAAAAAAATTGTTCACATGCCTTATGGAAAGACTGCTCATCTCTTACTCCATCTAATCGTTCCATTTCTTTGAATAAAGCCACTCTAAATAGAACTAACGTATTTAAATCGTTAATATTGGCACGACGAATTTGGATCATCTTGATATTCACGTTTCCCTTACTTTTCTTCTTGAATATCTAGCTCATCGAAATAATAGATATAATCTGCGTTAATTCGTTCTTTATTTAGCTTCTTTAGACAGTAGTTAAGTTGTCCCCTGTGGTATATTGTGTGTAGAATATATTGGAGATAATAATCTTCCACATTCATAACAAATGAACTCTCATCCATTCTTTGAATACGGACTGTTCCTTTCATTTCTTGTTGGAGGGCGTCAACCATATCCTTATCTCGATGTTCCCAATGCTCTAATAATTCTTTATTCGGCATCGATTTGAGTTGGTTTACTATTTCTTCAGGAGAACTTGAGTCCCTTGTGATTCTTAGAAAGCAAGATTCTATTGCTAGTATAATATGCTCAACTTTTTCTCTTACACTACCAATATTCGGACTTAGAACTTGGGAGAATTCTTCATCTGACAACTTCTCTAACTGCTTTCTAGATTCATTTCCTGCCCAGAGGTGGTATTTTCCAAGATTTATTAAACCCATTTTAAGTACGCTCAAAAAATTTTAAAATTTGTTGAATTGAAAGTTATTTAATTCTTTCCACTAAGGTAAATTGGATACTTAAACAAATCGATGTTTATACCTTGATTTTATACCTTTTAGAAATTAGTTTCTATTCAATGAACGTTGAATCCATCTTATTATTCTAGGTGAAAAGCACATGGGAGATTTCAAATGATAAAAATCCCCGAGGAAACTCTTCACTGGTTATTAGAAGACAATAATCCCCCAGTGAGAAATTTAGCAAAGCAATATCTACAGAATATAAAACCAACAGAAATTGAACAAGCACAAGTAAATGATTATCCTCCTATTAAAACTATTCTGTCTTTGCTGAAGGTAGATGGCACTTGGTCTGATCCAAAGAATCCCTATAAGAAATATACAGGAGATTACTGGCAATACATTTTTCTCTGCGAATTAAATGCAAATAATTCCTCTGAATCGATCCAACGAGCGTCTGAACATATTTTCTCATATCAATTACCTGAGGGTGGGTTCTCTCATAAAATTGGGTTTAAAAAACCGTTGATTTGTTTAACAGCAAATATTCTACGTTCATTTATCTATTTTGGATACGCAAAAGATATGCGTGTCCAGAAAGGAGTCGATCTAATTACACAACATGTTAATGAACATCAGAGTGTGGCTTGTATTGATCCTATCTTTACACTATTACCTGATTGTCAGATGGCTTTAACAAAAGTTCTTTCCATGTATGCTGTTTTGGATGACAAACAGCGCACGTCAAATATTAAAAGAGCAATCAACATTGTTGTGGAAAATATTGCTTCAAACAAAGTCTTCAAATATGTTCCTACTGGCGCTAAAGAGTATCACCAAGCAATAAAAGGTAAAAAAACATCAGAAATTCGTCAAATCAAGACTCGTATGTTAAAACAAACCGAGAAACTTAAGAAAACGGGAGTCAAGAGCAGTTGGAAAAGATTCGGTTTCCCTCACTCTTATACTTCTGACGCTCTTGAAACTCTCTATTGGCTAGCCAGAATTAATTCTCCTAAGCGTCCTGAGTTTGAAGAAGCTATTGATCTAGTGATTAACCGCATGGATCGTTCAGGATATTGGATAAATGAAAATAAATTTAGAAATCCTATGTTAGTTGAGATAGAAGCAAAAAAATCGCCTTCTAAGTGGTTGACATTCAGAGCTTGTTTTGTCTTGAAGACATTTAGAGGGTTAGAATTCAAATCTTAGGAATTTCGATAAATTTTCCCTACTTAACAGTCCCTAAGAGGTGACATGAATGATCCTGCAGTTCTCTCGTTGAGCGGTATCATAAAGTCACATTCTTTCAACTGAACCTTCTTTTGGGTTATGAACTCCCCTATCATTTTTGCTTTTTGTTGTATTTCAGTCATTACTTCCTCCTCCGCCTTTTCAAAGAGAAATATTTTTAGCAGCGGTTTTGTATCTTTTACTAAGTCCCAAACTCCAATTACTCGCCCGTTAAATAAAATTGAAGACGTTGCGTTGCCAGTACGATCAAAAATATAATGGTAATGCTTAATTGAATGAAAATATCTTTCTCTTCTTTTGTAACCCATAAGATATGGATCTAAAATTGGTAGAAGATTAACTGCTTTCTTTTCTACTTGATTTATCTTCTCAATCAATTCTTTATCCGATTGCAATAAGATGAGTTTATTGTCAAAATCAGAAATCTTAATGCGTAAGAATTGGTCTTCTATGTGGTTCAATGCGTTCATAATCTTTGTTTTTCCCAACCCTGTCCACCATACTAAATCGTCTTCGGAAACAGGTCCGAATGCTCTTAGATAGTAATAAATTAGTTGGCCTTCCGCTTCTTGCTCATTTATCCCAGAAAAATCCACATCTGGAAAATATTCATTGAAAAGGGAATATTTACGAGGTCTACTTCTTATTATTAGTCCTTGGTCACACATCAAATATAAAATATAAGAAACACTTAATTTGGTCTGGAGAGCTTTCTTAATTTCAGAAGCAGTCATTTCTTTGTTTTTATCAGTTTTTAGTATGCCTAGGATTGATTCTGAAATCTTTTTATATTCTTCTGATGAAACTCCCCGAAATTCTAAAGCTTTTCTTGATTGATTCTCAACCAATTTGTTTGTAGCAGTATAAACCAATGAAATCATTTCTTTAGGAAAAATATAGAGGGTTCCGCGGATGCATCGAATTTTTCCGAGGCTTTTCTTGACAAATAATTCTTCATCTAAGTGTTCTTTGGCAAAATTTTTAGTCCTAGCAAACAGGGACAAGTAAGGAGTTATAGAACTAGTGGCATGTAATCCACCAATATCTTCCACAATTTTTACAATATTTAGAGGTCTTGAACTATCTGTTAAGTGCTGTTTGTACAGAACTAACTGGTTAGCTTCATTTAGGGTAATATTGATCATTTCTTCATCATTTATCGAAGTTTATTAGAACAGGTCACTCGTGTAAAAAAGTGGAGGGGATCCTCCTAATACTTTTTAAGCGTTATACAGTCTTCCCTCGTGGCCATAGATCCCGGATGATTTCTTTTAAAACGCCAACTAATCGAACATCTGTTGTAATTATTAATTGGACACCTCCACTATCCCCAGTCCCAATTGCGGCCTCCTCCTGTCCATCTCGAGCAAAAGCGAAGACTTCAACTTTGTCATAATGCTTTAATTGGACGTTACCGAGTTCTTGAGCTATTTTATTGGCGGTCTCCTGTGAATCAACTTCAGTGAGAATCTGTATTCGACGACGAGTCCCTGCTTGTTTCAATACATCCCAAGGAATCATTGATAGCTTAGGTACCATTATCTGAATTGTGGATTTTGTACGAGTCAGCATGGCTTCTAGGGTTTGTGAAACTTGTGCCTGAGTAGCTAAAAAGGTTTCCTCAACCTTCGCGATAGGAATTTCTAGCGCAATGTTTTGCACCTCTGAAATTAAACTCATTAACTCTTTACTTTTTGAAAGGCCTGATCCTATTTTATCTGGAATACCACTGATTGCTTTCGTTAGGTCTGTAGTTATTGTATCTTGTAAATTCGTTGTTTGCTTGTCAATTTCGGAAATAAGGTTCGCGACTTCGTACTCAAGCTTCTTTGACGTCTTCTGGCCCTCAGATTCAAAGAAGGAAAGCGTTTCTGACAAAATATTGTCAGTAGTATCGTGATAAGAGCTTCCTATTTCCGTGATAGTGCTTGAAATCTGAGTTAGACTTTCTTGCACATCTTTTGCGATCGTTTCTAAACTATCAGTAATAATTTGACCAAATGATGTTGATAAAGTTGTGAGATTTCTATCAACTTCTCTGAACAAGACCTGTTGTCGATCTGAAAGAGAACTTTTTTCCGATTCTAAGCTCTTCACACTATTCGTCGCATTATCATCCAGGAAACTGTTCGCTTGATTCAGAATTGTAGTATGTCGTGTATCCAATGAAGTAACAAAGTTTTGAGCAGTTGTTGAAAAATCTTCTAGAGTTGTTTGGAAATCTTGATAAATTTTATCCATTTTTTGAGTTAATTGCATCTTGCCTGAGTTTAGTTCTGTCTCTAACTTGACAAAAATACTCTGAACATTTTCTCCAAAAGTATTAATCGATTGCTGAATCTCTTCTTCTATTTTGATCTTTTTATCTGGGAAATCCTTGTGTAGTTCAGTGACTTTCGATTTTAATTCGTCTAATTCCTTGTTTAAATCCACATTTATGTTCGTGATTTGGTCAGTAAACTGCGATCTCTCATTTGAGGCGTGTTGTTCCATATTTTTAAGGTGTTCTAAGCTAGAAGACCGAACATTCTCAATAACTCCTCTCGTATTGTTGTATTGATTTTCAATAGTTTCTTTTATCTGTGTTGAAGTTTCCTCAATCGTAGAAGGAAGTTTACGGTGTTCCTGCAATTTTGTTGTTGTATCTGATGTGATTTGAGTTGATATTTCCTTTATAGATTCTTTAAGATCTGTGCTTAATGTTTCTATAGAATTATTCAGAAGTTGTTGTGTTTCTTGTAGAGTAGCTATTACTTCTCTGTTTTGCGTTTCTAGTTGATCAGGGATAACCTGATATTTCTCCCTTTGATTTGAATTGAACTCTTGTAACTTTGTTTTAACAATCGTCTCAATATTAGTCTGAGCCTCTTCTAGCCCTTTAAACATATTTTGAAAACTAACGTTTATCGATTCTAGGAGTTGTTCGACTTGATTCGGTAAATATTCACTTAGGTGCGAGAGTATTGAACTTCCTTTAAGAGAAGAGGCTTTCCATTGGTTTGATATTGTTTCTTTTAGGTTCGAAAGGTCAGATTGAGCTCTTAGAGTTTCAAAAGTGGTGTTTATCTCTGAAACTAAAGACTCATTTATTACTTCAGCAATTCTTGATGCCCCAGATTCACTTGCTGATTGGAATGCAAGCTGAAGATTCTGGATGAAATTTTCTATCTCTGTACTTACTAATATCTCCAGTTCTTTCGGTGCTTGGGCTGTTTGATCCAACTGCTGGAGAGTTTTATTCATTTCATTAAATTCCTTGACAATTCCTTGTTTAAGACTGTCACCAAGGGAGGTGGAAATTGTTGAGAGGAGAATACCTAAATGATCTGTAAGGTGATCCTTTCTTACATTAAATCTCTCCTTCATCTTATCAGAGAATGCGGAAATATTCTGAAGTGCGAGGGAATAGGATGAATTAACCGATTCTACTAAATCGTCTCCAATAGTCTCCATCAGACGCTGAATCTCTAAATTTTGAGTATTTAAGCTAGTGTTTATTGTTTCTGCGAAATTCTCACTTGAATTTTTGAAATTCGTTATTTGGTCATCAATCAACTTCTCGGTACGTTTTTGAGCACCCACAAACTCTTTCATTGCTGTTGTAACAATCTTCTCTATATCCTGAAATCCAGCTTTCCCTAAACTAACCCTTTTCTTCAATCGCTCAGTTACTTCAGTGTTGATTTCAGATAGATGTGCTCTAATTTTGTTTAATTCAGATTTCACTTGCCGATCAAAAGTATTGAAATCATCTGCATGACGTGCTTGGTATTCTTCAAGTTTTGTTGGAATGCCTCTACTTAATTCAAGGGTAGCTTTCTCGATATTATCCTTAAATGTATTTAAGCGAACGTTTGATGCAGTTAGTTGTTCATCCTGTTTTTTCTTTGCTTCTTGGGTAACTGTTTCGACATCAACAGCAAGATTTGCAATGTCTTCGTCAAATGCTTCTGTGAATGTCTGATTTCCTGCATTCATACTAGTTTGAAGTCTTTCTAGGATTTTAGTAATTTCATCCTGGATTTTTGATGAACTTTGAGATAAGTGCTCACTCACTTGATTTATTATACCAAAACTTTGAGAAATTTCTTCTATTCCTGCAGACACATTTTCTGTGACAGTCGATTGCATCTGGCCTAGCATCAAATTTGCACTTGAACCAAAAGAAGAGAATTCTTCATTTGCTACATTTCGGAGATATCCCAATAATTCTGCGAGCTTGTTACTCCTTTCAGATTGAACTTCTTTAATCTTCAGATTTAGTTCGTCCAAGACAGTTATCATATCTACTAAGTTTAATTCTGAATCCTCGTTGAATGCTTTTTCTGATTCGATTACTTTCTCAATTGATTCCGAGAAAGAAGTAGAAATATTTTCACGTAATGGAGCGAGTCGTTCTTGCAAATCTTGAACAACTTTTCGAATTGTCTCAGAACTTTCTTGAGTTATAAGAGTTTCGTTGTTATCCAACAGTATTGAGATCTCTGATGTTAATTTCTTAAATTTGTCTATTTCAGCTTCAAACTGTTGTTGGATTGAACTAGATAACTTTTCATATATTTGTGAATTGTCTTCGACCATTTTTTCTTGAAATAGGGATAATTGGCTCATAATTTCCTTGTTTATCCTAGTTAATCCAGCAGTATGAATTACCTCAAGCTCATCCAATCCTTTGACCAATTCCTCTTTAGCATTACCTAAAGTGCTAGTTAAAACAGAATTTATATCAGTTAAGCCAATTTTTTCCTTGGCTTCATCTAAACTAGTAATTGTTTGTGCAAATGACTGGAATATTTCCTGAAGATGACTCCAGAGACTTTCAACAGTTTTATTTGCCATTTCAGAAAAATCTAAAGATCTTTGAGAAGACCGATCACTGAAATTTTTCACAATTTCATTTATGGATGATAACGCTTCTTCCCCCGAAATAATGAGCTGTCTCTGTACTGTTTCCATCTCTTGGTTAATCACGTTCAAATGGTCTGTGACATTCTTAGCTATTTCTTCCCCAATTGAATCGACATCAGCTTGGCTTGCTTGCTTATTTTGATTTATACTACGATTCGTTTGTTCGCTGATATTTGAAAGAGTTGAATTTAAATTATTAATCGCATTTGAAACTTGATTCAGAAGGGTTTGAATTGATTGTGACATTTGGGAAAAAAGACCATTCAAACTCTCGATCCTATCCGTGTAGAGGTTGGAAATTTTTCCAAGATATTGATCCCTCTCCTCTTCCTGGGCGCTTTTGATGTTTTGAAGACCTGACTCTAGTACTGTGATATTTTTCTGAACTTCGGTCTCTAAATTTGACGAAAATTGACTAATTAAATTCTCAAGTTGTACAGTATTCTCTTGGTTCTGATTTGAGACATTATCCTTGATCTGTTTTCGAATTATATTACTCTGATCTTTTATTCGTTCCATATGAGCCTGAATGAGAGAATTAAATTGATCCTCAGAAGTAGTGAATAATTCATGCCCTTTCTGAAAATCATTTACCATTTCAGCTAATTCATTCCTCCCTGTCTCCCACTGATTCTTGATTTCATCTTGAATATCAAGTAATTCCTTCTCTATCTGTTTATCAATCTCACTAGTAACAGCAATTGCTGGAGCTAGCGCAATATATTTAGGTACCTTCCCTGGAATCATACGTACAAATTTTTTCTTTTCTAACTCGATTAAAGCCTCTTGAATAGCTTCAGGAGATAAGCTATCTTCAGCTAATATATCAATTTCTTCCACAGTTCGCACAAACTTGGATACTACAATTGTATAAACTCGAGTTTCTTCTGGTGTAAGCCCCAATCGTTCGTAAAGTTCTGACATGATAATCCCTTTTTCTAATTGAATGTACTGTTAGTTGAGCTTAGATACACGTACTTTTATTCACGATTTGTAATTTTGCAAAAGATATCAAATAGTTTTACGTGAACTTATATTCATATCCACTATCGATGATTTTGACTGAAATAATCCCCTCCAGATGATTTTGACTTGTCAAAAGATAAAATTACTGATTCTGTAATTCAACAGCGGGAGTACCAACAAAAAATTCTCATGAAACTTAAAGAGAACTTTCAGAATGGATACCACACCATTGCTGAAGTGGACACAGGTCTGGGTAAGCGTGTTCTCACTTTTTTGTTGATTAAAGATTTTCTCTCCAGTCAAAGAGTGCTTCTACTCTTACATTCGACAATCAGCTTCTCTGAAACAATCCATTACTTCTCTAAAGAATATGGAGGGTTTGATAGGGATTCAGATTTTCAAGCATTCTCCTCAAGAACAGCAGGATGGCTTAGAAAAAAAATACTTGATAATGCACGAGTCGTTGCTGCGACACCCCAAACATTTGCAAATGCCTTTAACAAACTCTCCCAATCCGAAAAACCAAGGTTCGATGTAGTTATAATTAATGAGATCGATAAAATTGTTCGACGTCATGGTGACTCCAGGTTATTGATTTTTCCGTATAATAATCTCATTCCATATTTTGTACATTCCGGTGCTTGGATTGTTGGAATGACAGGGACAATGCGAGACTCCCACATTTTTTATAATCAACTGAAAGACCAAATTGAGATTCAACATGAGATTGTATCACTTGACAGGCGTATTCCAGACCTTCATGTTATTCGTATGGACTCACTTATTGCTCAAACAGATATTGGGGACTATATTAAAAAAACGTATATTCAGCGCAATTCTGTTAAAGCAAGTCCAGAATTAAAAACAATTTTGGATCTGATAGACCATGCAATTAAAGATTTACGTCGCGAAATCATTGATGAGGCTATGGAACAGAATCCAACACTTCTCGAATCTATTCCCTCCTCTCAGTTGGCTTTAGTATCTGGAATGCTAGAGTCAGAATCAGATAACACTCAGAAGTATCAAGGTCTATTACTAATCCGGAAATATTGTACAGCAATGCAATCAAAGAAATTTCGAAGATTTCTTTTCCGATTGAAGAAATTCGGTATAACTAAGGAACTAATCGATGCATTACCTAAACGTAATACCAAAATTAACACTGTGCTTAAGCTTGTTGATAAACAACCTCCAAATTCTAAAACAGTTGTTCTTTGTTCTTTTTTGGATACCGCTCAGAAGCTCGAGGAAGAAATTCAGGAATTGGGGTTTTCTACTTTTAAAATTACAGGTCAAGTTCGGAATAAAATCACCATTCTCAATAAATTCAAAGAATTACCGAGAAAAGCGGTTTTAGTGATGACCAGCGTAGGTGAGAGGGACATTGACATTCCACAGGCAAATTTACTAATCGTTTACGATGTTGTTAATACTGTAAAGACGATGTATCAGAGATTTAAGAGAACACGTGGAGGATTAGTATTATGCTTATTTTATGAAGAGACCTTTGAAGAGCAAAAAGTTAACAGACTACTACATGAGATCAGTCAACGCTACCCTTGGTCTTCTATAATCGAATAACTGAAAGATGCAGTATGGAGACATCATCAAAGGGTCTGTTACGAAAGGATTGGACTATCTAGTTGTTGGTGGAAGTTTTTCATTGCTTCACACATCAATACCCGTGAATAGAAATTTAGGAATAGTGATTGAGTCTTCTTTATTTAAGGCAAATTCATTTTAGGTAAAAAAACTCAAATCTTGTAAATATGATTCATTGAATTCTTAAATAGTTGGAGGGGACTGATTATATGGGGCTGATTAATCTTGGTTAGAAAGGGGCAGGTAATATTAGGAGTAATCGGTTTTGGAATTCTTCTGAATCTATGTGGATGCATAAGACCCTTGGATTCGGTAGCCGCAAAACCCCAGGAAATAGTTCTCTATGGTATTACTGACCTTGGTAGTTGGTTTTGTCAACAGTATGTAGATGAATTCAAAAAACATTACCCGATTGTCACCGATATCTACTGGCTCGAAAGACATACTCCTGAACTTTGGAGTTCAACTGTACTAAACTCATCCGTCTCATTTGATCTTTTATGGGGACAAACTCCGGACAATGTTGATCTGTTTGTAGAACAAGGGATAATCTCACCTATCCAAAATCAAACAATAAATGATTACTTACTCAACGTGGTTCCAGAGACTTTTGCCAAAGAGCCCATGTATCGAGTAGATGAGAATGGGAATATTTTATGGGTAACAACAGGAATCTCCTCCGCCGGACTAATGATAAACCATGATAATCTAGAACGATATGGTTTACCAATCCCTTGTACTTGGGAAGAATTAG
Organism: Candidatus Hodarchaeota archaeon; assembly: GCA_016839665.1. Next base: position 13,423 of record JAEOTU010000316.1, on the reverse strand, counting down.
CATCTCCTGACTATTATTTAAATGCAACGCATCAGGCGATAGGAATGGGTGAAACCACAAGCAGTACAGCTACTAGAATATACCAAATTATCTTACAAACCTTTGGATGGGAAGCAGGATGGGATATCATCACCCGGATGGCCGCAAATTCGCAAATTTTTCCTAATTCAAATGATTTATGGGAGTGTACGACAATCGACCAAGCGATTTCAATAAGTAGTGATTATTGGGGGTACGACATCCAGGGTAGGTATAATTCCTGTGAATATATCCTTCCTACTGATGAAAGTATAATCGATGGAATCCCCATAGCTGTTGCGTCCAGTTCTGAGGGGGAAGAACGGGTATATGCAGAAAAATTCATAGAGTTTGTTCTATCCCCTGAAGCTCAGGGGTTATGGCTTGATCTTACAATAGAAAAACTACCCATACTCAAAGAAGGCTTTGATCACCCGCCAAATGGAATTCCTCGTCCTGATATGCAGACAAGCTGGGAAAGAATCAGGAATAGTGGGGGGATTGACTTCAACGAGAGTCTAGCAAATGCGATTTATGATTCAGTTATCTGGTACTTTCAAGGCACATTCACGGAAACTATGGAGGAATTGTATTCTGCTTGGAAAACGATCATTAACGCATACAATAACAAAGAAATTTCTGAGGAAGAATACCGCTCACTCTGTAGAGAGATGTCTGATCCTAGTATCTCTCTGGATGAAGCACGAACCGTTGCCTTAGAAATTCAAGAGAATGCAAATGTCACTGATGAGTATATACAACAATGGAAACAAGATGCACTTAGCCGTTATCAGAATATTTCTGGAAAGGTCAAAGCTGAGAAGACAGATATGAATAATGATGGTAGTTTGTTCAATGAATTTGCAATTGAGATTATCTCTCCAATCAGTGGATCAGATGTGGAGGGTATAGTAGAGATTAGAGCAACTGTCGTTGATTATGGAGATTGGTCATTTCTTTATGGTGTAACAAACGTAGAATTTTGGGTGGATGGTAATTTGCTTGCTAATAATAGCGTCGCAGACTTCAAAGATAATGGACTTTCCATCTTTACGACTGAATGGAACACCAATGAATACTCTGTCGGAAGTCACAATCTCACAGTGATAGCAAAAGAATACAATGGTCGAACTGTTAGACAAGAATCACAGGTTGATGTATCAATACCTACGGCATTTTTTGGCGTCCTCATATTACTGGGCGTCTCTTCTCTCCTTGTGATAACTCTGTTGCGCCAGAAACGTAAGGGATAGCTGAAACGTTTAATAAAAACCTAGGAAATAAAAAAAAGCGCGTCCTTATACACTAAGCTAAGTACACGCAGTAGGGTAAGTATGGTTAATAGTATTAGAGTTCAGGTAACATTGAGAATCATAACTGGTGAATGATGCAGATATTTTACTAGGATAGAAAAGGGATAAAACCTCCTCCAAAAAATCCTACTATGAGTAGACTTCCGATTAATGATATCCAAATTTTTGGATCCCAAGCAAGTACTTTAGATCCATCAAGAACACCTATCGGTAGAAGATTAAACACTCCGAGAAAGACATTAAGCCAGACTCCTGTGACTCCAATGAATATCAACATTATCCCAAGGCCTAAAGACTCGAATACCACCAACCATCCTATTCCTTGGACAATAAGAAAAATCCCTGCTAAAATAAAATTTGTTACCGGTCCGGATGCAGAAACTCTACCACGAATACCTTGAGATGCAGTAGCCTCTCCCCACCAAAAAACGGCCCCTACAGCCAAGATTGGGAATCCTATAATCACGCTGATGAGGGTCAGGAATAATCCCTCTTTACTAAGACGGAAATATGCCCTTGCACCATATTTAATTGCAATAAACTTATGAGACAACTCATGGGCGAAAAAACTTATGCCTAATACAAATATATAGATTAATAACTCATCTGGAATCCTCCCTTCTTGAATAACTATACCTAGAGTTCCTGTTAAATATAGAATAACAAAGCTTACAATCAACCATCCAATTCCTAACTCAGAAATCTCTTGAACAGATAAATGAAGTCTATCTAGTACATTCTTTTTTGCGAAATCTTTTTGCCAATCAGGTTTTTGATCCATTTACACATCCTCCCTACACGTATGGTCCCCTGAAAGGTAATGGTCACCACAGAGAAATTGTCCACATTTCGGACAATAAAAAGGTTGGTAGATTTTTTTCCCACAAGCACCACAATAAGCAACTTCAGGAGTTGTGGGCCGTTCGAGTACTTGTCCTGGAAATGTTCTTTTCACTTCAAATTGTTTTAAATCAGGAGAAAATTCATACTCTGCTTTGTACCCTTTTATCCGTTCTGGAGAGAATAGAAGAGCAATAAAGGTCAATCCAACTATTGTAGTTGTTATTCCTAGCGTTATTAATCTAAGAGCAGGTGAAACATCGAAGATTACCCCAATAAAAAAGAACCCCATGCCAATTACTAATATAATACTGAGGCCAAACAGATATTTTGAGTTGAGATTCATTTTAATCGTGATCCAGATATGGAAAAAAGGGTAAGATTTCTGTTAGTGATGAAACAACTATGATATTGTGTATAATATGCTGAAAATCCTCAAGTTGAAACATTCCGCTTCTACCAATAAAAAAAATGCTATTCGTTTTGGCTCGTTTAGCATCATTTAATGAATCGCCAATGAAGGCAATATTAGCGTTTAAATACTTATATTTCTTGGTAACAAAGTCGAAATGATCTTTGCCTTTTTCAAAACCAGGTCGCCATCCAAGAATATCATCAGCCATATCCAATCCATTGGTTTCAAGATACTTAGTTATGATAGATTCAATTGTTCCACTAGAAATTCCTAATTTATATCCTCGTTGTTTCAATTTTCGAAGTACCTCGTTCGAATCGGCAAATAGTTGTTGTTCATAGATCCTTTTAAGTTTCATTTTCTCGAACTTCTCAACAATTTGAGAATTGTCTATATTTGGGGATATAATATCCATTTGTTGAATAAATGGAAGACCTGTTGTTTCCCGATAGCGTTGTCGTGCTACCTCCTTAGAAAAACTGCGATATTTTGTCAAAAGACTAACTGCATTATTTTCTAAGAATGGCATGGAATCTACAATGGTTCCATCGAAATCAAATATGATGTATTTTACTACGTTTTTCCTCATAATGATGTGGTACACCTGTGTTGGGACATTTTTTTCTAATTGCTATTTCTCTATTTGAAGAATAGTTATAATTATTTACTTGAACTCATCAATCAAAGTAACTATCAAATGTTTTTAAAAGCCTCCTGATTTTGCAATTGTCAACCCTACTCAGAGGAGCCTAACCTTAGTGCGCACTTATGACAAACTTTTTACATGGTTTGTGTTATGGGTAGTGTTATTATTAGTTTATTTCATTGCTCCACAATTTTTAATACCAGAATTCTATTTAATGAATGAGTTTCCAGTACTAGGGTTGGCCTTAATACTCCTAGGTTTAAGTATCTTCTTTCTCTACGTTTTAACGTTAAAAAAACAGCGAAAACAGATCTATACAAGTCTTGAGACTCTTCAAGAAGCAGGAATGCAGATCTTTATCAAAAAGTATGAAAAGTTGATTTATGGTCGGGATATAGGCGATCTTCCCAAGATTTTACGATTTTTATTTAATTTTAATTGTCTTGCGGTAATTCAACCCAAGAATATTGTTGAATTAAAATCGATTGTAGTTCTGTGTGAACACTATAAAATCCCCCTTATTCCCCGTGGTGCTGGAACAAGCGGATATGGCGGAACCCTGCCTATTAAAAACGGTATTATTGTGAATTTAACCTATTTTGAAAAAATAATAGCACTAGACGAGGAAAAAAGGATGGTTGAAGTCGAATCAGGTGTGACCTGGGAACATCTGCGAAGATTTTTGGAATCAAAGGGTTTCACTTTGCAGTCTTATCCTTCATCCGCGCCATCCTCAACGATAGGCGGGTGGGTAACTCAGGGTGGATACGGTATAGGGTCATCAAAATTCGGCGGTGTTGACCAAAGCGTTGAAAGCATCACAATTATTGGAACGGAGGGAAAAGAATTTCATCTTAATGATCCTGAAAACTTTATTGGCAGTTGTGGAAGCTTAGGTATCGTGTGGAAATTAAGTATTAAAATCAAAACTGCTTCAAAAATGGTTCATGTAGCTGTATCGTCTACTCAGCAAGATCATTTATTGAGAGCAATTCCAGCCTATCAAGACTTAATTCCCTATTTTCTACGTTATGATGATCTTCAAAATTTGCTCTGGAAAGATACTGATATTAATGAATCTTCTTGGGATTCAAAAAACCACTCTGGAGGAGTAATTTCAATGAGTTTTCTGGAGGAAAATTGGGATCAGGAGAAGTTTAATGAAATTTCAGATAAATATCAACTATCTAAACTCTCAAATAATCTGGGTGAGAGATTCTGGAATGAACGTTTCTATACGATTAAATTGAAAAGAAGAGGTCCTTCATTAATAGTAGCCGAGGTATTAATCCCAATTATTCACCTCGAAAAAGTTGTAAAAATAATATCCAATTGTTTTTCACGAAAAACATATGCAACAGAAATTCTATCTACATCAGATGGAATTGGAATATTATTTGTCTGGTTTCTTGCTGATTTTAGACGAAAATCCATACCGTTCATCGGTTCTTTTCCATATGCTTTTCATTGGTTAAGATTTTTCTATATTCTTCAAATCGCTCGTCACTGGAATGGTAAACCATATAGTAGTGGTCTTTGGTTTAGTCCATATTCAGGATTAATTTATCAGAAGAAATTACTGCAGATGAAAAAGCTGAAAAAGAAAATCGATCCGTACAAGATTTTTAATCCTGGTAAAGTGTGGGGTACTCGGGTTCCTCGTTTTTTTCCGTTTATTCCTTGGTCAATTCCTATTCGGTTAGGTGCTCCTATTATAGGTATTTTCTATCGTCTTTTGCCCAAGAGATTTAGATGAGGTACCATCTTTTCACCCTCTCTACCCAAAATTTAAGTTGATTACTCCTCACTACTCTCTTTGATGCAATTAGTTTCAATGAAGCTATCAATCTTCTCAAAAGCTGGTTGGGCTTCTTCTGAATAGAAAAACCAACGTGCTCCCTTCTCATGTGTCCAGCGTTCCTTGATGGGACAATTTATTAATTGATCGAAAATGAAATCTGGAGACAGACTGTCACTCACGTGGTGAATAATTAATGTTGGTTGTGTTATGAGTTCTAGTCGCCTGTTTGTGAATCCAATAACTCTGTATAATTCGATTAATGCTTTTGTTGGCCTTTTTGCATAGTAGAACTGCCCTCTCTCCTTTTTCAGCTCATTCTCACTTTCCATCTCCCACTCTGGCACCGTTTCAAAATCTTTTTTGATATATTTAAGGAATGGCAATACAGTTTTAACTAAAGTTGAAGGTGGGTGTTGGGATGGTCGAATAAGAATTAAACCACTGATTTGTTCTCTTTCTGGAGATGCAGATAACATTGTTGCTAATACTGCTCCCAAAGCAACCCCAATCACAATAACTTTTGAATAATTTTTTAATAAATAGAAAAGACCTTCTCTTGCGTCAGAGTACCAATCTAGCCAAGTAGTCTGTCTTAAATCGTCTGGATCACTCCCGTGTCCTGGTAATAATGGAGCAATTCCAGAATATCCACAATTTCTTAAAAATACTCCTAACGGACGAACTTCACTTGGACTTGCGGTAAAACTATGGAGAAGTAGGCAACCAACTTCCTTTTTAGAACCAAATCCCTTAAACTCAAAAGGAAGAGCTAGAGGATCAACATCATACATAAGTAACCGCTCATCGGTGTTTTCTTAGGTTTTTCTAATACAGTGTAAAACACAATAGGTTGATTTCAGCTATACTATTAAACATTTACATTAACCTAGAAATACTTTTTATTGAAACAACAAATAAAAAGAAAACTTTTTATTCTTATAATGGTTAGAAAATCAATATTGGTGAGAATGTAGTTGGAATCAAGTCAAGTATTTCGTACAGGTGTTCAGTCGTTAGACCTATTCCTTGGAGGAGAAGATAATCCTGGCCTTCCGAATAAAAGCGTTATTCTTGTACTGGGTGAACCTGGTACAAAATTTGAGCTATTCACACAACAAATTCTGTACCAGATATTACAAACTAAAGCAACTGAGAAAGTCCTCTATTTGTCTTATGATGGACGACCAGGCGAAATCGTTGAGGAGATGGCAATCTATAACTTCCAACTGCAACCATACATAGTTGCGGGTGAGAAATGGCAATTTATGGACGCTTTTACTGCTAGAATAGCTGCTGAGGGAGCTGTCATCGGTTTACAATCAATTCCAGGTCAAACAGATTATGGACAGGAGTATGCGCAGGATTCGTTACGTTTTTTCACCAGGGCATTCATTCCTGAGGTTGTTAAGCATGATCAAATTTGTACTTGTATTCATTCCATATCCTCTCTCATGAGGAGTAACTCAATAGAAAGTGTGAGTATTGCTATTGAAACCTTGAAATTTATAGTAAGGGGACGAAGATCGGGCATCCACTTCATACTTATGGTCAAGAATCTTCATGATCCTGCTGTTGAAGTACTCGCGTCACATTTATCGGATTTTGTATTTGATATCTCTTTTGGTCGGGTCGGTGGAGGAAAGATTTCAATAAATTTTTCAGTTCAGAAATCTTGGAAGAGTACACTTCTACCAATTTCAGTTCCAGTGACAATCGATAAAAGAGGTATTCGTTTAGAAACAACTGTACGAGTTTAATCCCCGTTTTGTTTTCATGTGTTTGTCACTAAACGAAGAAAGTCTCTGGTACCAGTTGCTAATCCAAGGAGGAAAACCACCCAAAGCAGCCACCTTTCTAGATTGTCTTTTTTAATTCCTCGAACTGCCCAGATAAATAGCCAGACTATAATAAACTTTATGAGCAGAAAGGGTAAGCTGCCAAGAGGAGTGTTGAATAATAAGGCTGGAAGATAGTGTTTTTCTTGATAACCAAAAAATTCAATAGCAATTACCGTGTTTATCGCATCAAACATTTGTGTGATCATTGCTAGTTTCTCTTCTTTTCGGATCGGTGTGTTAGGAATATACTTCTGTGAAAGATGTACTGTAAGGACATGGAAAACTACTCCAAAAATACCTGTCAAGATTAATATGACAGTTCCACCGAAAATAAAGTTGAAATCTGTTAATAGAAAGAAGATCGGGATAATAAGGATGCTCTCAATAATTACTCCAATAACGAAAAATAAGAAACGCCAATTGGAAAAATATCGAACAGATTTAAGATATTCTTGGGAACCAAAGATTGACACAATACCAATTGTTAAGGTTAAGAAAATTGTGACGATATATACACCAGGAGTAACAAAAAGTCTATCTGCAAATATCTCATACGGGGAGATAATTTTATTTTGATCTGCAATGTCTTGTAATGCACGTAGAGTCGAACCAATGAAAATAAATGGCAAGATGGATATAAAAAACTCCGAATCCATTTGAACTGGAATAAAGTGTTCTTCTCCCCAATGTTCGTTTCCTCTCTTGTTTAAGGTTATAATTATCTTACCTATTAGTAAGATGGATAAAATACCCACGATGGTATACGTAATAGTATTATAAAGATTATATCCAGGTGCAGAAAAGAAATACGTGTCAAAAAAGTTGATAGGATCCGTAATAAGGAATTTTAAATCCTGAACGAATTTTTCCAGTAGATCTTGAATGAGGTTTTGTTGAATTGTCATAAATTAATCAAATCTAAATTTCTCTTTGAAATCTGATTGAACCTCTCTAGAACTGTAAATCAAATGAATAGTATCGTATTTTATGGGATTCAGTTTCTTCAGAGCTATCGATTGAATTGATTTCTCCTTAATGTCAATTATTGAAAATTTATAACAAGCAAGTGGGCCTGGATTCACATAAACAGTATTCTTAACTTTTTTAACAAGAGGAAATTCGTGATAATGACCAAAGATAGCTGTTCTTGGTTTTACGCGGTTTATCAAGTTTGTTATTGAAGTTGAGCCACCAGTTATAAAATTATTATTAGTTTTAAATTGAAATGCTGGTGGTTCATGAGTGATTAAGAAATCAACAGTAGATTGGCCTGTTTTTAGGAATACATCATATAATAAATTGACACGGGATTTAAAATCTTGGGTGGAGAATTCCATGTCGCATAAGGGTTTATCATAATTTTTTAGATATATTTGGGATCCTCCAAGACCCATTATTAGAAAATCTTTTAGTTTTATTGTATTGGCGTCTAAAAAATATAATTCCGAAACTGACCAATTTTTTAACAATTGTTGAACTTCATAGCAATCCACATTGCCAGGAACATAGACAATAGGAACCTCTAGTGTACTCAACAAGGGTATGATATTTCTAACAGAATCTATTTGCTTTCGTACAAATTGTGGTCTTCCTCCTCCTTTATATACCCAACGTGTGTATTCACTTTTAGCTAAGTTTCTGTGGAGAACGATATATTGGAGCATTAGTCCAATTGGTGTAGTTTTAGGAAGATCTCCTGCAATAAAAACTAAATCTATGTCAAAGTTCTGTTTTTGAATGATCTTAAGTATTTTAGTTGTTGCTCTAATGTTACCATGAATATCTGCTAAAACTAAAATGCGAAAAATAATCACCACACGATCAGTTTTTCGTTATTCGCATGTGTCTTGCATTTATTCAAATATTTTTTCCATTAAGAGAAATTTTTAAACCATTACGCTAAAATTACTGACTCCGCTCGATAATTGAATGATAAAAAGTATTTTCAAACTTTAAATAATTAAATTAATCCTCAAGACGTTTTAATATTGCTTTTCCAAGCATTATAAACGGTTCTAAATTATTTTGTTGTTTTATTGCGCTTGCTTCAACGAACGGTGTAGTTAATCCTGTTTGACTGGAAATTAGCTCTGAAAGTGACTTTCCCTCATTTATTGTTACAAATTCACTGGATTGGTCGCGTAAATCGATTTTATTTGCAACTAGTACAATGGGAATCTTACCTGTTTGTTCTAACATCTCTTCTGCCCAATTTAAAATATTTTGATAGCTTTCTCTGCGCGAAACATCAAAAATTAAGATAGCTCCATCAGCTCGGCTATAAAATTGTCGTCGAATAGATTTAAACGACTGTTGTCCTGATAAATCCCAGATTTGGAATATGATTTTACGTTGCTCAATTTCGAAGACCTTTCGTCCAATATCAACCCCAATTGTAGGTTTATATTTTTCTAAGATCACTCCTCCTAAAAACAGTTGTACAAAAGTCGTTTTACCAACCGCAAAGTCTCCGCACATAACGACTTTTGTAGTAATGGTTACCATTTAGGTTGCCTGTGTCGTGGAACAAAAAACAATACGTGTTAGATGAGGTTAACGATATTTGTGCCCTTCTTGGAGTAAACGATCATCAATTTTTTCCTCATCATCTTGTAGAGTAAATCCTGCTCCAATACGTTTTCCTGTTGCTAATAAATAGCCTGTCCTACAAATACTTTCAGCTTGTCGGCGCGCAGTTCGGCGTATAATCAAACCCGCTTCTGGAGAGTACTCTAATTTCCCTGATTGTGTTGCTTCATCTAATATCAAAACAGCATCGCCATTTTCCTCTCTTCCTTCAGAAAATGTTCTATTCTTAAAAACGAGTCTAACCATGGTTTTTTTCTCCTACTAATTGTAATATTTACATATTTATCGTGAAGTTTCCAAAATATTCTCCGTAAATAATCACATAAAATTATATTAAAAGCATTTGTAAATAAAATTTCAGCATAGTATATTTACATAATTCTTAATACAGGAAATCATGGACATAATTTTTCACAAATACATTGGATTTCTTTGAAAAATTGGTGAGATAACTGAAATCGTCAAATCTGGTCACTTCGTTGGCTATTATTGGTGATTTAGTGAATCAATGGCCTGGAATCAAGGAGCTTTGCGATCAAAGCACAACTGATGATTCAGGGGTTGGTGTAGGAATTCTAACCCGGAAGATCACAACTGATTTTGGTCAAAAATATAATGTTAAATTTCTCCTTTTATTTGTGGATCAGAAATTATATCATAATTTAAAGCCAACGTTTCGATACACCATGAAAGAAATAACACAAGAAGGATTTGAGAATGTACTCATGAAGATTGGTCGAAAAACGATTATAAATGCCCAAAGAAAACTTGATAAAGTGAAAATTCAATAATCACTAGACCTAATTCCTTGTTCTAAAGATATAATCCTTAAGATCAGTTATTTTTGTATTTCTAGTTCATTTAGTTGTGTTAAGAGGTTTTTCTGGTCATCTGTTAATTTGATTGGATATTGATACTTCACTCTTACCTTCTTGGTTTTTTCAGTGACTGTCTTGAAAGCTAGTACAGTATTCTCTTTGGTATTACTAGGAATAATCCCTGTCAATCGTTCATTATCAGGTGTTTTAATTGTAAGGTCTGAACCTCGTATTGCTAAAAAAATGGAAACAGGTATATCTAGAATATCATCGATTAAGGATATTTCAACAAGTAAATCTCCTGCAACTCCTCCAAATTTCCCCTGATTTCCCTTACCAGTAATTCGTAAAACTTTTTTATCTTTAATGTCAGGGGGAATTGGAATTCGAATTTTCTCTTGTTTGATAGTCCCGTCCTGATATTTTCGTTTTAAATTGATAGTTTTCTTCAATTTAGTTGTTATACCATCAAGCTCTGATGCATTTATTTTCAGAGAGATTTTTACATCTGTACCTCGTTGGGGTGGCCGTGCTGTTCTATGACGTTTTCCACCTGAAAAAGGGGAACTGCCTGTCTGAAATGACGAGAAGAAATCATCAGATCCACCTCCACCAAAGAACTGTGAAAAAATTTCAAAAGGATCAATATCCATTCTGAATCCTCCCCCACCGCCTCGGGAAAACCGAGCGAAGCCATCAGGGCCAAATTGATCATATTGTCGTCGCTTTTCAGGATCTGATAGAACTGAATAAGCTTCTCCTATTTCTTTAAATTTCTCCTCAGCCATATCTGGAGTAATACCACTGTCTTTGGCTCGATCAGGATGAAATTTTAAGGCCAATTTCCTATATGCTTTTTTGATATCTTTATTTGAAGCGTTCTTTGAAACACCGAGAATATTATAATAATCCTTAGCCAAAACTTAGCCCTCAACAGAGAATTAAACAGTTATTTAACAAAAATAATCAAGACTTATCTAATATATTGTCTAAATTATTGTATTTTTTTATCATCTATGTTTGTATAGGGGGAATTCTGATGATTTTTACTTTTTATCAAATTAACTTGAATTAAGTATGAAAGAATTCCAAGTTAATTTTTAATATAAAACGGGAGATTAAGAACGTAAAGGTTAGTTTTTGCCATCAATGGCTTTTTTAATTTCTTTCTCCAATTTTTTCATATCGGCTCCCACAATTTTGGTAAATAGTTTATTACCAATAATTATTACAAAAGTTGGAACCCCTTGGATTCGTAATTTCGATGCTACCCCTTGGTTCTTATCCACATTAATTTTTACAAAATCTGCACCTGTATATTTCTGACTAAAGTTCTCGAAGATGGGTGCACTTGCTTTACATGGAGGACACCAATCAGTAAAGCAATCCACTACCAAAGGTCTGGAAGAATTCGATTGAGTGTTTGATTTGATAATATCTGCAAATTCCTTTTCGTCAATTATTCGGGCCATATCATTCAACATCTCACAATTGAAGAGACACAATGTATTTGAGAATTCTTCTTCAATAGTTCTGAGACAAAATATTGACTACCTACTTAAATTGACTACTCTATGAAAGAAGAAATCTTCTATATTACTTACATCGTAACCTATGATATCAAGAGGCAATGAATGAACTTTCAAACAAGAAGAAAGTGAATAAATCAATATATTATTTGTTGAAATATGGTTCTTTTCGTACAATTAACCCCCTATATTCCGTTATTTAACCTAATATTCTTTTTAGCTGGTGTTCCGTTTGTTTTATGGTTAAACAACAAAACACAGAACGATTGGATTTGTTTAGCACTAGGCATCATTTATATGGTCTGTTATGGGGTAATTGCAGAACCTCCCTGGGATGAATGGCTGTTTTTTTTACTAGGGCTAATTATTGGATACGTTACTGATTATTGGGGAGTGAATGCTCAAAAATGGAAATATCATCCTTGGGATCCTGAATATGGTTATTCTGTGTATGTTGGCTTTGCGTGGGGAATGGTTTCAATATTTACTTATAACATTGGAAAAGCACTCCTCGCTTCTCCTGAGTTTTTCTTTTTACCTGGAATTTTATTCATTATACCTACTTTCTTTTTTGAATGGAAATTTGGAGAGACACGGAGGGATCAGTATTTTTTATTTGCTCGTGCAATCTTTACTTTTTTTGCCTTTCTTGCTTCAAATAGCTTAGGTTTAATGTTTATTGCTTGTTTTGTTGGGGCATATATTGAATTTGCAGGTGTTAATTGGATTAAGAATTGGTTGTATATCGATACAATGAGCTATCTTTTCATCTCTTTTGGATATTCTTTGATGATTCTTTGGTCTAAAATGCTCGTTGATTTGTTAAATGGAATAATAAATCCAATTGTGTGGTTTTTTTTCATCCTTGCACTTTTAGCAGCAGGTGTGGATATTTTTTGGGCTCAAAAAAGAGTTAAAGTAGATACCAATAAAGCAGTAGTTGCTGCTCAGCAATTCCATGAAGAAAAGGGATAAAATCCTTGTAATAAAGAAAAAATAAACAAAAAAAGAAGAAAAGAAAAATTTCACTCAAGTCGGAGTCATATTCTTACTCAAGTGAGTCTTCAGGGATAGGAGAAGTAGTTATTAGTTACGAGTTCGATGATCTTACCAGCGTGAGCGCCTATTGGAGCTCCGATTATCACTGCGACCGCGGCCTCCGCCGCCATAACCACCACCGCCGCCATAACCGCCGCCACCACCACGGCCGCCGCCATAACTGCCACCACCACCACGGCCGCCGCCATAACTGCCACCACGTGAACCATATCTACGACGAGGATCTTCTACATGTTCTGAAGATTTATTCGTCTCCTTGTCAACTTCATCGAATACAGTTGGATCTTCTCCGATGGATCCAAATTTACCCTTTGATAATCTAAGAGAATTCTGAAAAACGTTAGCAAAACCATTATTAAGCTTGTAGACTTTATCAAGTGTTATTGCGTCGATATCTTCGTTCCACAGAGTTAGTGTTATTGAAGCAGTTTCATCAGCAACAGTGAAATCGCACACTCTATGCGTCTCACCTGATCTCTTATTTATTTCTCGTTCTTCACCAACTTCGGTGACTTGAAAAACAACATTTATTCTCTTTTCGAGAGGTTTGACGTCTT
>JAEOTU010000315.1 GCA_016839665.1 Candidatus Hodarchaeota archaeon | reverse complement strand
TTTGTGTGGTCCTTGGAGTAGAAAATATGATTGAGTAACGATTGTAATCAAGTTTTCTAGCGTTAGGAAGAATGGACCCATTAAGAACAGTGGTTAATTGAGTTAAATGGGTCTTCAATAAAGCTTCTAATTTCTGTTGGGTATTCCTTTTCGTCAAAATAAGGACTCTAGAAGGTTTAGGTAGAGATGATTGATTTAAATAAAAAAGGATTATTAATGACTGAATACGTGCCAAAGCGTCCTCTGTGGAGTAAATTATTAGGGAATTGTGATCGTGAACTTTTGGAAGAAGAAGCTGTTCTTCTAAAGAAGGGGTAAAACCAATTTTTACTACATGAGGAAAGTCTTCTTTCGTGGTCACACCAATTCCTATCCTGGCAAATCTTCATTAGGATCTTGACTAGAGGAATCATCTTTTCCAACTAAGGCCTGAATGTCAAAATCGTCGGTGTCATTCCAAAGATTTTCAGTATCAACCGAATCTATTGTTTCGATCCAATTTCGATGGGCTGAACAACTTACAATTTGTGAATTTTTTACCATTAAGTTGACAGGTATTCGTCTATTCAATAGGAGGGAACAAACTCCACCGAAAATGCTTGCATATTCACAAATTTGACATAAAGGGCTATTGAAAAAGACTTCATCAAGAAATGGAAGATTAATTGCTTTAATTACTGGATTACTAGCCAATTTGAACTCACCTGAAGAATGATAATGCATTCTATTTAGTAATTCATTGAGAGGCTTAAAAATCCGAAATTTGAATTCATGATCATTCTTGAATATCGATACAATGAGTTTACGCATAAAACTCGTTTTAAGGCATTTAACGGTTGTATTGCAATGATTGCCTGGAAAAAAGAAATGTTTTTATACCAGAAATAATGAAGTCTTTTCTGGTGATGTTTTGAGTATTGGGAAAGTCGGATCGAAAGGGGAACTTTTCCCACCTAAAAACCTTCGGTCAAAAATTGGCTTGAAAGAAGGGGAAACTGTCCTTTATCGCGTTGTTAATGGCCGTTTAATAGTTGAAAAGCTTTTAACAATTGATGAGTTGATAGAGAAACCCTCGAAAACAACAGTTTCTTTCAAAGAATTAAAGGAAGATCGGCTTCAATTATCAAAGGATGCCAGCAAGTGAAGCTATTTTTAGATAGTTCCTTTTTTTTTCCTTTTATCCGCGTTGAAGTAAAGGAACTTCAAAAACGGGATATTTTGGATTTATTAAAAAATGAAAAAATCGAAATCTTTCGATCAGAATTGGTAACCTTTGAATTATCAGCAAAGGGAACTAAATTTGTGAATAATAGAATTCTAACAATCGAAGATGTCATCGATGGGTTGAATATTATAGTTTATAATTCATCGATCAATGTAATTCCTATTCATCATTCAGAAATTCAAATTTTAGCTGCTTCTTTGCGTGAAGAACACACAGACTTTATTGACTGTTTGACGCTTGCATCGGCCGTTTATTATGCTGATATATTGCTTACACTTGATGAAGAGCTGAGTGAAAAATCACAAAAGAACTGGAGACAACTCATTACACAAAGTAATGAGCATTTTTCTGTTGAATTATGGAAAGATTTCCTGAAGACAATATAGCCAATTTCTTAGAATGATTATCGAAACACTCCATGAAGAAACAGAATACATCTGTAAGAAGTGCTCTGCTGTAAAAGCATAACTTTTAACTAGAGATAAATAATTCTTTATACTTAATTTTGAATATTTATACATCAAACTCAATCTATATTGAGGAACAATGCTCACGGAATTAGAATTAGTTAATCATCTTGACAATATTTTGGTTGAAAAACTCAAATTTCAGACCTATCCCGAACTAACCATCACCTCTAAACACCTAGATATCAAGAAAATGGTCAAACAAGATCAAATCAGAATCGATTTGGCAGCCATTAACCAAATTGAGGGATCAGTTTACTTTTTTGAGGCAGAAACGCAATTACATATCCAACATCCTGCTATCTATCGAAATTTCTGCGATTATTGCTATCTAGTATGTCCTGATGAGCAGTTTGATATGCTAGACTCAGTGACAAAAAGACAACAGGTTTCTTGGGCTGATGAAACAGGAGTAGGAGTTATTACCTTTTCAAAGGAAGGAGCACTAAGAGTACGACTTTATGCAGACCAGCAACCATTGAAATCCGAGGTACGAAAAGAAGTGATACGGGTGATGAACAAACGATACCGTATCCGCTTTTCAACTGTTCCCCTTTGGGAACGATCTCGAAAAAAACACCGAGAATAGACCAATGCCGCGTCCAGCTAAAACAAGAGTGAGTACAGAGACAGATAAAAGAAAAGCCGAGATTTTTAACCACATTGACGATCTTA
>JAEOTU010000314.1 GCA_016839665.1 Candidatus Hodarchaeota archaeon | reverse complement strand
GGTATATATGAAACTTGTACATCTCCAGGTAAACGACTAGCTGCTCTTTCTAATTTTATCTTACATCTTAAGTCAACTGAAGCAACTACGTTTTGAACCTCAGCATATAAGTCATCTTGATCTGAATCAGCAGACATGAGTTTCACCACAATAGAACTAAAGCTAAAATTGAATACTACTTCCATATGATAGAAAAAATGGTTATTGATCTGGAATTAAAGCCAATACGGGGTTATATGTTTTGTCATTTATAAAGCTTTATAAACTTTATAAGGAACTGAGAAATACAAAACTACAATAATGCAATTAAAATGTAAATTAACGCTTCTAGTTTGATAAATTGGATTTAAAGTATGTTTTTAATGATTGTCTGATTAAAAAAGACTCCTCAGACCGCCCAGTTTATAGATAGTGAGATTGGTCAAATATTCAATTTTTCAAGTCGATGAATACCCTTTAAAGAGTTAATACAAAAATATAGAATAAATTTGATCGTATTCCTCTGTTAAAATCATACAGTTCTGTGAGATCTCGATAAAAAGAAAAAAAATTTGTTCTAATACAATATCTATTTAAAAGCTTTTTCACTTTCTTTGATCAAAATTCTGGAGGGCCCACCCTTGCAGCCACAAGAACGAAAATGTCCAGAATGTGGCAGTACCGATATTGTAATGGATGTTACAAAAGGTACATCTATCTGCGCTTCTTGTGGTCTAGTTCTTGATATGCAAATGGATCTTGGGCCCGAATGGCGAGCGTACAATTCCAGTGAACAAGCCGAGCGTTCACGAACAGGAAGCCCAATTACGCCTTTAAAAGCAGAGATGGGTTTACGCACACAAATTGGGAATATAAGAAAAGACATATCAGGCAAGACTCTCCCCTTCTCCTCCCAAACAAAATATAGACGTCTTTCTCGTATTGATAATCGTACACGAAAATCAGAAATTCGAAACCTTCGGTTTGCATTGAAAGAACTTAAACGTATTAAGAGCCAGCTAGAGCTCCCCGAGGATGTTGCTGAAATGGGAGCGATGATTTATCGAAAAGCGTTGAAAAAAAATCTCATTCGCGGGCGATCAATTGACGGTATGATCGCAGCTAGTCTTTACTTAGCATGTCGAAAAAAAAAGTTACCTCAAACGTTAAAAGATATTGCTTCAGTATCTAATATCTCAGCTAAAGAACTTGGACGATGTATTCGAATAATCCTTCAAAAACTGGATTTAAAGGTTTCCCCAAGTGATTATTCCGCGTTGGTACACCGTCTTGGAATCAGTTTGCGTGTCACCATGAAAGCACGAAGACAAGCTGTTAAAATTCTGAATATTGCACGATCAAAAGGAGCAACTGTCGGAAAAAACCCAATGAGTCTTGCTGCCGCGTCCCTATATATATCTACAATTCAGACTGGAGAACGTCGAACTCAACAAGAAATCGCTACAATTGCGAAAATTACCCCTGTAACCATAAGAAATCGCTTTAAGGAATTAGTAAAGATTTTAGATGCTGAGTCTAAGAGGACAGGTAACGATTCGCTTCGAACCTTACTTGTATAACGCGTCCCAAGATTCAAGGGAGAGTTAAACTTCTTCAACTGAAGAAATAGTGCCATCCCTAATATGGAAAATCCTATTTGTATTTTTTGCGATATTACTGTCGTGTGATACTAACACCAATGTTTGGTTTTCGGTTTTATTTATTTCTTTTAGCAATGCTAAGACTTCTAATCCAGTTTCTGTATCTAAATCTCCAGTAGGTTCATCTGCTAAAAGAATCGAAGGATTATTTGCCAACGCACGGGCTATTGCCACTCGTTGTCGCTCTCCACCGCTTAATTCATCAGGTTTATGATCTTTCCGATCAAGTAGAGCCATTTTTTCCAGTAGATCGAGAGCTCTTTGATTTCTTTTTTCTTTAGATATTCCTGCGATCAACATTGGAAGTTCAACATTCTCCAATGCAGTCAGGACGGGAAGTAAGTTATAGAATTGAAAAACAAAACCAACGCTCTTTCTACGTATCTCTGTGAGTTCTCGTTCAGTAGCAGCAGAGATTTCTCGACCTTCGAGTAGAATTTTTCCAGAAGTGGGACAATCTAAGGATCCAATGATATTCAAGAGAGTTGTCTTACCACAGCCTGATGGCCCTTGAATAGCAACCATTTCTCCACGCCTAATTTCCATATTTATCCCCCTCAACGCCTCTACTTTCACTTCTCCTAGAATATATGTTTTTTTCAAATCGACGCATTTGACAATAATGTCACTTCCGTTGTCCTCACCTTTATCCATTTTCTATTCCTCTATTATTTCTTTAAATCCTGCTGACTAATGATGTTTTATTCATGTAGCAATAAAATCCTTTTCAAAAAAACGAAAAAGTCCTTATACGCAATTTAAATCTACATATATTATTAATTTGATTTTTCTTTCGGATGGTGCATTTTCTTAAGATGTTGTCAAAGCTTTTGAAAAACCCTATTTCAACTCTAATATTGCAAATATTATCCAAAAATCAATTAACGATACCTCAGATCCTTAAATCATTGCAGGAAATTGATACTGATATACAGACAGTAATTGCAGTGTTAGGTGAGCTTTATCATTTTGGACTAGTACAAAGGGTTGAAATGAATAATTTGGGGATTTCTTCTCAAAATCAATTCCAACAAAAAAGAAAAAACAAATTTCTTCCAAAACCCGAACTAGCAATACACCTGACTCCATTGGGAATTCCATTACCAAATTATGTTTCATTATGGGAGGAAATTATCCAACATCCAGATAATCTTGATTCCAGTGAATTAAACAACTGGATTTTTACTGTCCCAAATCATATAAGAAAAAATTTTGTAGATTCTACATCTGATGATATTCGTTCGGAAATTTTGAACAAATCCTCCTAAAATTCTCGTTTTTCCTTCAAATTCCAGCGATACGATTCAGAACCCCTAAATGTCTAAGAGGTTATTCCGTTTAAAAATCTTAATTTCTTTCTTCATAATCTCAACCTATTTCCCACTCAAACTCCAGATTGGTGATTTTTTACAGTCCGAAATGAATAAATAACTCATTAATCAGTTGCGATGATGTTGACGCCTTCTAAATGAACGAGAATTTTCTTAAAATTTCCAAAAGATTTTTCAAGACGATTTAAAAGAGCTTCTACTCGGATTTTACTCATTATCTTTTCGTTGTTGGGTTTTATTCTGTATTTAAAAGGATATGTTTTAAGTTGTATCGTCAAAATACAGTCTTGAATGATTTTGTGAATTTTTTGAAAGCACGGGGTCGGTTCCGAGAAATTGAATTTATTGATAATAGTGTGCATGCAACTCCTAGGATTCCTGATTTTCCGAAACTAGTTTTTTATATTGAAGAAGCCCGTTCAGAGCAACTTTATACTCTTGAAATTCATGGTGAGGAATCTACAGTTATGAACAGTGAAATCCAGGAATTTTTTAATCTGAATCAATTAGGTTTGAAGAAAATCAAAGTTAAATACTTCCTTACTACTGATAATAATGATACTCTAATTATTGAAGCTGATGGAATTGGTATACCCTTTGAAACCCTGATTGAACGTACCACAACCCTCTTTGAAACTCATCAGTACATCATTACCAAGACTCAAAAAACTCTCGTTTTTAGCTCTGAAGTGAGTAAAGCCAAACCTCAACAAACAATCAAACCTGTTTCTCGCCTTCAAGAAGCTCCGAGGACACTGGATCCTAAAATACAAACACCGATTTCCTCAAATATTTATGATAGAGTAACTCCTCAACGAGAACAATTACCGTCTAGACAGCGAACTACTCCATCAACGGAATATCAAACCCAACCAAAAGAAATCCGTTCTCCCCAAAAGACGAAAATTCCAGTGATGAAGAAAAAAATTCCAAAACCATCAGTAGATGTCAAACTAAAAACCCCTGATCAAATTATTTCGCCAATAGACAATGATATCATCGATTTGAAAGAAAAATCCCCCAGCAAACCCCCTAAGGAAGAATATCAATCGAAAGAAAAACTGCAGGATGCTAAAATCCCTATAGAAGATTTCGAAAAAGATCTTTTTCATCCGAAACCTCCTTCGAAAACCTATTCAAGTGACATTGAACCCTATTTAAAACAAACAACATCATTATTCAGACGAGATAACTGGGAAGAAGATTTACCATCAGAATTCGAGATGGAAATTCTTGAGCGAACCTATATGAGGATCAAACATCGAACTAAACCAGAAATTCTAGCCAAAGATTTAAATGTTTCTATAGAAGAGGCAGAAAACCATTTAAGGTCATTAATTTTAAAAGGATTGCTTCGAACTCAAGTGGGATGGTTTATCATTAAGAAAAGCCATCTGCCTTTCTTCAAAAAGAATTTTAGTGATGGAGAAAAGAAGAAAAAGAAAAAGAAATCTCCTCGCATTTCTCGTGTTGGTGAAGGATTGACAACTGAAGAAATCGCTACAATCAAAGCAATTAAATCAAGGCCCAACCTTAAGGCTCAATCAAATCTTCTGACCCGTCCAACAGGATTGAAACAAAGTATTCTAAAGGAAGTTTTGCGTAATCTTGTGGAAAAGGGTATCCTTCGGGTTTCCTATGGATGGTATATTTTGAAGGATAAGAATATTTTAGAACACAAGCGAGGAACAAGCCTAGCAAAAGCTAAAGATCCTCAGCAATATGAAATACCAAAGGAATTAGCCCTTTCTCCTTCAGAAGAAAAAGTAATTCAAGCCCTTTTACAACGGCCACATTACAAAGCTCAATCAAACCTTCTTGCTCCTGATTTAAAATTACCAAAGGAACAAATCAAGCAAGTTTTAAGAGAGCTAGTTGAAAAAAATATTTGTAAAGTACAGTTCGGTTGGTACTGCTTAAAGAATCCAGAACGCTTTCAATCGTCTTGACGAGCTCTTTTTCCAAACGAAAAAGTGTATCTACTACTACTTAGAACCTTAAAATAATTTTAACCTAAAAACTCAATCTAAATTCGAAGAACAAATAATTTAAATGAACTCACATTAGATTAATTACTCAAGAAATAGTATTCATTATTTTCAAATAATTTGAATTTAACCTGTCTTCATTTACTAATTCTATTCCATTGAAATGATACAATTACAGAAGAGAGTACAATATGACAAGTGAGACACAGTCAGTTCCCACAACTAGCCACTCATTGGAAATTAAAACTGTAAAGAAAAGTATAACAGCATCCCAGCAGAAAAATATCCCAAAACGCTTTCAAAATGACAAACTAATGTTAATCACATTAGCAATCGCTATCATTGTGACCTTCCTCTTGTATACTGTTCCTGATTGGGTTTTCTGGGAAATTCCTACTCGTGATATAATACATTCTATTCTTTCCTCAATTGGGATCTATAACCAACCGATTTCTATTTCTGATTATATTAATACTAGCAATTGGGACTATTTACAACAGAAGATCATGGGAGGCTCATTTCCTTTCTTAGAAGCTACTGTCAATACTCCAGGAATACACATTCCAGCCACTAGTGGTGATTACTGGATTGTGAAAGCATGTACGGGAATGCAAGCAGGAGGATTGTTGATTGCCATCATCATGGTGACAGAAGCACCCTGGATTGCGAAAATTCGAGCCAGTTTTGCATTCCTTTTAGCATTATTTATCGGAAATGCTTTACGAATTGCTTTTCATCTGTGGTGTGTCACAGTTCTTGTAACTCAATTTCAAATGGATCCCGAAGAAGCTTTTTATTGGGCTCACGACGTCTCATCAAAGATTATTGGTTTTTTTGGAACAATTCTGTTTGCGTTTATCATAGAACGGATGGATGTTCCAATAATCGATCAATTCGCAGATTGGCTAGATTGGCTTTGGTGGCGAGGAAATAAAATCTACACTTATCTTTTTCACTGAAACACCTGTCTTTTAAACGTATTCTATTCTGATCAATGGCTAATATCATGAAAAGGTGAAAAAGAATAAGAAATCAGTCTTTCGTAAATTTCTGTTTGCTAAAATTTGATTGATTATACAAATCACATTTGACGAGATCCTAAAAGGAACTCGATAATAATTAGTTAATGAGGATTGCAGCAAACTATATTAAAACTTATTAAGTATAATTGAACTTAGTTACAATAAGTTTATATTAAATTTTTCATAAAATTGAGTGTGTTTTAAGGTTGAGTGTCAGGAAAAGCAGACGACGTGATGATTCTCCGATGCCTGCTACTGGAGCAGGATTAATAAGGTTCTATTCAGAATCAGATTCTCCAGGCTTAAAAATGGGACCATATTGGACCATTGGAATTGCTATAGTTTTTGTTGCTGTAATCCTAATTTTGAATATCCTGATACTTAACCAAGCTTCATAACGTATTTTTATAATTCGATACTGATCGATACAGTGAACTGCTTATTTTCCTTAAGAAAGAATTAAAATACATAGACAAATGAATAGGTGGGAATAAATGATAAAAGACATTCCTGTTTCCAGGATAATGACGAAGAAAGAAAATGTTGTCACAATGACTATACCTGGGAATAGGGACATTCTCTTGGAAACAATCCGAAAAACGGGTTTAAGTGCATATCCAGTTTTAAAGAAAAATTCGGAGGAACTTGTCGGTATTGTCTCTCGTTCTGATCTTTTTAAAAATCCTGATGAGACTCAAATGTCTTTATTAATGGTTCGAGATGTCACTACACTTAAACCTGATGACAAAGCTATAACTGCCGCTCGGATTTTCGTTAGAGAGATATATCAACGAATTCCTGTTGTAGATAAAGAAGAGAAAAAATTTCTTGTAGGTATGATCTCTCGAGATGATATTATCAAAAAAGTCATCGTTCCTGCAAAACTTCAATCTGATGTACAGTCTTATTATTCTCAGAATGTTGCCACTATCTGGGAAGGGACTCCTCTTCCTGTAGCAGCAAGAATTCTTCGTTTAAGTCATCAAAAAGGACTTCCTGTGATAAATGAAACAGAAATGGTTGGGATTATCACCCAATATGATTTTGTCAAAGTAGCTGAAATCCTTGACTCCCAAAGTAAAAGTCGTACGGGACACGGGGCGGAAAATGATAGCTCATCTTGGGATAGTGAATCAGTTTTAATTATTGGTTCAAAAACATTGACATTACCCAATACTATGAAAGTTAGCGATATTATGGAGCATAATATTGAAGTTTGCTATACAGGTAGTACAATTGGTGAGGTTTCAAGAAAAATGAGCTCAAAACAACTAGATCAGTTACCAGTTGTAACAGCTGATGGCAAATTAATCGGGATTATTAATCAAAAGGATGTAATCAGAGCATACGCTGATCATTACTTCAAAGATTCTATTCCTTAACATTAACTACTGGGTTCCCCAAGCCACATTTAATATACTTAAAGTAGCCCCAAGCTGAATAAACTGTAGTGAAAACACTAGAAGTGAAAACAACAATTGCAATATACCATTGCTATCCCAGATTCAGCAGTTATTGATTCTAACGACATTAGACAAAAAACTGAAAAAATTTTTCAAATTGCACGAATTGCTGTAATTTTTCAAATTCAAGATATCCTTATTTTTCATGACCCATTTCTAATACCTTCTCGTGCGAGGCGTGAAGGGCGAATAATAAAGAGAATTCTTCAATACATTGAATGTCCTCAATATCTTCGAAAGAGGTTATTCCCTCTTTCTCGCGATACTGCTGCTGTGGGTGTACTATCCCCTCTAGCCACCCCACATCACAGTCGTTCTCGAGAGTTAAAAGCAAATGAGATAAGAGAAGCAGTGATTTTCCTCAATCAAAAACGAGTAGTTGCGGATGTTGGAGGACCTCAACTGCTTGAAGTTCTTTCTCCACCTAAAAAATCGCTAAAGAATCAATTAATTCGTGTTACAACAAAAATTCATAGAACAAAAGATGGGTTTAAAGCGTTGATCCTTCCAGGACGTCCTACGGATACATACTGGGGTTTTACCGTCCATTCTTCAACAGCTACCCTCGGAAAGCTTCTTTTAAACCGACCGGAATACAAAATCGCCACTTCCAGATCATGTCAGCCCTTATCGTCCTTTATCAATGAGATAAGGAAACCTAAGAGCCTTTTAGTGGCATTTGGGGGACCTTATAAAGGAATTCCAGAAATGGTTAAAGCAGAAGGCAAAAAAGTTAGTGAAATATTTGATTGTTGCTTCAAAATCCTACATAACTATGGTACTCGCTCTTTACGATTAGAAGAAGCGATGATGATTACTTTCAGTAAACTTGATGACTAATTTTAAAAAATTAAACATCAATTCAAAGTTTAAAAATTATAATAAAGTCTTGAATTATTTGCAAAATAAACCCCGCGGGGGTACCCCAGCTAGGTCAACGGGGGCAGAATATGTTTATTGGACGATTAGTCAATAAATATATGCCTCAGACTCAAGATCTGCTCGCATAGGCGTTCGTGAGTTCAAAT
>JAEOTU010000313.1 GCA_016839665.1 Candidatus Hodarchaeota archaeon | reverse complement strand
TTCCTTTTTTTAGGTAATCAATTTGAAGCATATCTTCAACCAAAAGATTAGAATTATAAAGCACCTTCTTTTGAAAGGGAATCCATTTATTTTTCTTAAACTCCAACATAAGGTAATCAACAATTGGAGATCCAGTATAACTTAAGCCAGTAGCTCCTGCAGTAGCTAATAATACATTTTTATATTGAATATGGTGATACTGATGTGTATGTCCTGCTATTATTACATCAACTTCATTATCAGCAAAATCATGAAATTGAGGATTACCTATAAAATTAAATAGATAATCACGATTATCTAATGGTGTTCCATGACATATCATTATTTTTGTATTTTGAGGTCCTTCAAAAGTATATACAAGAGGGAGATTTTTCAATTTATCCACGTATGCATCGGGAAATGATTGTAAAACATTTTTCCAAGGTTTGTATCGGATACTAGTATTTATGTCACTTTTACTCCTATCTAATAAGTACATTAGCGATTTATCTTCCACATTCCCACGGGTTATGGGAATATTATGATGAGTTAGAAGATCCAAGACCTCCTTTCCTCTAGGATATGGTGTGAGAAGATCTCCTGTACATACAATTTGATCAGGACTATGTGATTCAATATCCTCTAAGACACTCTTTAATGCATGAATATTTCCATGAACATCACCAAAAACAACAACTTTCATTCCTCAACCAATCTCATTTAACTTTTCTAAGCTCAATAAATTTCTTTGTTAATTAAAAATATTTGGATCTTTAATTATTTGAAAATCATTCATCATATTTTTGAAACTTTTATAACAAAGGTGTCTACTCAAAGAACCAAGTTGGGAACTCCTGATAGAATTTCTCAGACTGGGACGGTGTCAACATCTAATTCAGTTTAGTATCTAATCATCATCGAAGAGTCGTTCCCAACTGTTACAGAGTATTTTACAAAGTTCTTGATAGCGAGTTAAGTGTTTTGATCGAAGCAACAACTTTTTTGCTTTCTTCAATGAACCACTTACATTTTCGGAAAACAGGAAAAGGGGAGTGTTCTGTCGCGAGTGAATAAAGCAGAGAGAGGTTCGTACTCGATGAACAAAGTTATGTGAAGATCTAAAAATCCCTCCCTGAGACGATTGGTCAAAGAACGAGAGAAATAAACCGATTTCTGACGCCCCATCTATTCCAAAAAGGCGTCTTATTTCAGTCGATACAATGAACCATGCATCCTTCTCTTGGAGCTGAATAGGACTGATGAATCGTATGTTAATGTAACGTATTCGTTCGTTCATTTGTTTCATTCCTCCTCCAAGAATTCTATGGGAAGTGGAACTTTAAATACCCCTGGAGTAATGTAATTCGAACTTATCTTAATGAGGTTTTGCTGCATTAATCGCCGAGGGATGATGCTAAGAGAATCGAGGGAGGGTGTTGAAATCGATAGTAAAACTTGTCCTAACGATGCTAATTCTTGTGGTGTACGTATTTGATCTGCTGTACTGCTTCCTGAGTTGAAAATAATTGGTACTTTTTTACGAGTAGCAATTTTCAGTGCAGAGCGAATGTGCCTTAATGCTGGAATCTGTTGTCGGTCAGGAAGCGAGTATAATGCAGAAAGGGGAATTTCTAGGTGTTTCTGAAATTTGATCATTAGTTTCGCAATAGATCGAGACATTAATTTTCCTGTGAGAAATAACGGAAATTTCAGTATGTCAACACGATTATCTTGTGCGGCCCATGCTGTGAGTTCAGGGGTCAAGCATGTTACTGCGATGATCGGTATTTTTCTTCTTCGTTGTCGAAGGATTGATACCATTTGTGCTTTCGATTCATGGTTTGATCCGACGTCTAATCTCTCATACATGCGTATCAAAGATGTAAAGGAAGATGTATTAACAATTTTTTTTTCTTCTTTTGTTGGGTTACTGATCCAAACCTCTGAGAACCCTAACTGGTTTGCAGTGTGAAGACACGATGGTAACTGTGATTCAGCTCTGATACCTAAAGAATCAACGAAATTACGAGGCATGGAGAGCACTTCGCTAATCCCTAGAGCTTCAAATCTTTGTGCTTTTTAAATATAAATGAAGAAAGTTGTCTTAAATGTCAGCCTAGATGAATTATTCTTCAAAGAACAGTTGAAAGCAAATGGTTAACGGTCATAAGAAGGTCTTATATGTTCAGTTCCTTTTCCTCGACGGCGTAATCCTCGACCTTTCCGGCCAATTGAAGTTTTTCCTCGAGAAACACGACCCCGATGGCTTTTATCACAAATCCAGTTGATTTTTGGATCAGATATTATTTCAGGTGTGTGAGGGTCAACTAAAATTACTTCAAACCACCTATGCACCCCATCTTCTAAAACAGGATAGCTATTAAGAACCTCTAGATTTGGGAAACGACGCCAACAACGCTCTTCAGCAATCCATTGGCGGGATTTCTTAGGAGTGATCCGTCTCACACCCATTCTTCTCGAACGCCTACCACTTCTTGGTCTAGATTTCCGACGTCCTCCACGCGGAACACGGACTCTTGCCAAAATAAAACCTTTTTTACGACGAAAACCAAGAGCACGAGCTCTATCAATTCTCGTAGGATGTTCGATGCGAATAACACTTGGTTCCCGCCGCCATTGAACCAATCTGGATATCCTCAACTGTCGGAATTCTTGGTTTCTCTCTTTCCAGAACTTGGATATATATTTATAAGCACTCATTTGAATTACCTCCTATAGGTTCTGCTTATGTGAGTTTCTAACTCACTCTGCAACATTCCAACACGGAGATACTTAAAACAGGCGATTCGTATTAGAGTTTTAAATACTTGCTTGAGTACGTATGGTTTTCTTCCATAAATTTATGTAATTTTGGGAATTTTTTGTTATACTATGCTTGTTCTATCAAAGCAATAAATTCTCATTGCTGAATTACGGATTATTGCTCCAAGCATAACCTTTTACAGTCATTCAAAACGCCTTCCACTTGAAGTTGGTTCTTCATTATCTAAAAGAGGAGCTATTTATTGGATTTTGGAAGTGGTTACGATGAAAATTTTAGTAGCTGATCCCATTGCTACATCAGCAATCGAAGCTTTACGGAAAAATTTCGAGGTAGTGGAACATCACTATTCTCCAAGTGAATTATTGGATGAAATTAGAAAGTATGATGCAATTATTGTACGTAGTGGAACCAAAGTGCCACGAGAAGTCATTGAGAAAGCTGATCAATTAAAAGTAATAGGACGAGCTGGTGTTGGAGTCGATAATATTGACGTGGAAGCAGCAACAGAGAAAAGAATTTTTGTTGTTAATTCCCCTCGAGCATCCACCATCTCAGTTGCAGAAATTGCAATAGCGTACATGCTTGCACTCAGTAGAAATTTAATTCAGGCGACAATTGAAACTAAACTCGGAAAGTGGCCGAAAAAACAATTGAAAGGCACGGAACTATATGGTAAAACACTAGGGTTTATTGGATGTGGTCGAATTGGTGCTGAGGTAGCAAAACGAGTCCAAATTTTTGGTATGACTTGTCTTGTCTATGATCCATATCTTCCCCCTGAGGTTTCTGCAAAAATAGGGGTGGAAATGACTACTGATCTTGATAAATTGTTCAGGATTTCTGATATCATAACCATCCATGCCTGGTTAACAGATGAAACCCGTGGAATGGTCGGTGAGAACGAATTCGAAAAAATGAAACCAACAGCCTTCCTCGTGAATTGTGCGCGGGGTGGTATTGTTGATGAAGATGCTCTTTATAATGCCCTGAAGAAAGAAAAAATCGCTGGCGCAGCCTTGGACGTGTTTTCCGAAGAGCCTGCAAAAGAAAATAAGTTATTTGAGCTTGAAAACTTGTATGTTTCCCCTCATATTGCTGCCTCTACAAAAGAAGCACAAGAGCGTGCAGGTCAAGTTACTGCTGAACAGGTAAAAAAGGTTTTAACTGGTCAAAAACCTGAATTTTGTGTTAATCCTGAATTATTAGAATGATATGAAGCACTTGGGAGATTGTCAATGACTAACCCCCCCCCTCCAAAAGAATCTAAACGACCTTTGAAGGAAAAATCTTCTTTCAACGACTTAACGATAGATCAAAATATTAAAATCGATGAAATTGAAGAAACCTTTCCAGAGTTATACGCTGAACTCACCAATAAAAGGATGAGTATGAGCATAGATGAAATCAACGACGATTTAATCCACTCTTTTCCACAAGAGGAAGAACAGCAGGAAAAAGATCCCTTCGTAAAATATGATCCAAATGTCTACGATTTTTTAACCAGAGCAAGAACTGATGAAGAAGGATTTGAAATCATTAATTTTTTAGCTAAACATAAGCAGATTTCTTCTAAAACTGCAAAAAACTTGATAGAAAGACTGAAAACTTCTGGTATACGGTATTTCGGGCCTATTCGGTCTTCTAATTACTATTATCGAAAAGCTGAGGAAATCAGAAGTCGTAGATCAATTCAAAAGAGATACCCATCACAAGAATGGGATGAAACGAAAGATTAACCCACAGTTAAGCAGCAGCTACAATTTTAACCACATCACCAAATTGCAATTCATGTTTTTCAGAAATTCTTCGATTCGTGCGGGCGTCAATACCGTGAATGAAGTTCTTTAAGAGATCCTGATGGATCACCCCAGCAAACTCTTTGATGGTTATTCCTTTTTTGACAAGAAAAACATCAGGAAGAACTTTTCCATCATTATCACTAAAATGAGTGGTATCTGCTACAGGATAAATTGGTTGAAGATCTAAGATAGTAAAGACTGCTTTATTGAGTGTTTCAAAGATTCCAGTAGTCTTATAAGTTTCTAATATTTCTGTTTGAATCTTATTGGCAATAGACTCCTCTTTCGAGGTCATACTTCCTAATAAGTTTAAACGACCACTTTCAGAGATATATTCCACTTTACCTTGCTCGACAAACTTTCTAAGAACAATATCTGTGAGAGCGGAGGTTGGAACCATTGATTCCCCGAATTCCTTTTTTAAACCTTCGAAATTGCTTTTTGCAGTCGGTCGGTCAATTTTATTAGCTGCAATGATAATAGGTTTCCCTACCTTTCGAATTTCAAGACAAAGTCGAAGTAAATCGTTATCATTCCATTCTTTGACTGTGGAAGTATCGAGATTAGCTAAATTTATTGCTTTCATAATGTCTCCTTTAGTAATTTTCAACCCAGTCATTTTTTCGGTTATGAAATCTATTATATTCTTTCTTTCTGTGTCTGATTTCCGTACAGCTCGATCCCAGTCCTTTTTCAAGATCCCACGTATCCAGGCCGCAATCTCATTTTCTAGGAATTTTATATCTTTCATTGGATCGTGACTACCTGGGTCGACCACCTCGCCTTCCTCATTAAGAGATCCTGAGACATCTACTACATGGATGAGAATATCAGCCTGAGCAAGATCTGACAGAAATTGATTCCCCATACCCTTCCCCTCATGCGCCCCTGGAACCAACCCAGCAACATCAATAATTTTTATTGGAATTTTTCGTACCTTATCAACACACTCAGAATTACGGGGATTACAGGTCACCCCTAATTCTTGACAAACGCATGGAGTAGTAACAT
>JAEOTU010000312.1 GCA_016839665.1 Candidatus Hodarchaeota archaeon | reverse complement strand
TCAAGAAATCCATGGCGAAAGCAATAGGCTGTCCGTGAAAATTCCCACCACTGAAAATTTGATTAGAAGAGAAAATGAGAGGATTGTCAGTTGAGGAATTGATCTCAGTTTCTACAACTTTTCTCACATGAGCAATCGTATCCATTGCAGCACCATGAACTATTGGAGCACAGCGTAAAGAATAGCTATCCTGATGACTAACATTTTCTCTTATTCGTTTACTACCTTTCAGATTCTTGCGAATTATGCTTGCTGCCTCTATTTGCCCCTTATGGGGACGTGCTTGATGGATTAAGGGATGTAGAGCATCAACATTAGCCTGATGTACTTCCATACTCATGGCAACAGCAATATTAGCAATATTCACTAAATATTCAGCATCAGCAACAACTAATGCTGCAATAGATGTCATTGCCTGAGTACCATTAAGTAATGCAAGACCCTCTTTGGCAATTAATTTTAGAGGTGATAGACCGCATTTTTTTAATGCTTGGTCTCCAGGTAGACGTATCCCATCATATTCTGCTAAACCTAGGCCAATTAATACTAAGGCGAGATGTGCTAAAGGAGCAAGATCTCCACTTGCACCCAAACTTCCTTTTGAAGGCACAAGAGGAGTAATATTTCTGGTTAATAGCTCGATTAGGTGTGAAACTACCATTAACCGTACCCCGGAATGTCCCCTCGCAAATTCATTGACCTGAAGTACAATCATGCCTCTTACAACATCTTGTGGTAATTCAGGACCTACTCCAGCAGAATGGCTCTTTATCAAATTATGTTGTTGTTTTTCAATATCGTTCGGTGAAATTGATCTCTTTTGAAGATACCCAAATCCAGTGTTGATTCCATACATCCGTCTATTTTCTTTCAAAATGTCTTGAACAATTTCAGAGGCTTGAACAATTCTCTTTTCACCTTTAGCTGAAAGCTTGATGGGAGTGAATTCACGTGTTACAGCAATCATGTCTTCAATAGATAATGTATGACCATCTAATTCGATTATTTCCTTGTTCATAATCTATCACGAACCACAAGCAAGGATTTAGTCAAATACTTTTTCCTATAAAGCGAATTGGCTGGAAAATCCTTCCACAATATGTGGGAATTGGTGATGTTTAAATGATTTTTAGCTCACAGAAATGTTTTTCCTCATAATTATTTTCGTCTGTATCAGATGAGAGTGTTATTAGATTGCAGTAAAATTATTTTGAAATTTAGAACACAGTTGCACAAAAATTATTACATAAATAGAACTTGAAGAAACACTATTACATATTTTGAAACATTGGGAATTTAGATATAAATAGAGATTTCAATGATAAGCACCAAAGAAGAGAGAGTATAAAACAATGGTCTCTAATGATTCTTCGACTATTCCTTTTTCTGCCTTAATTGGACTTTCTGATGCCAAGTTAGCCTTAATTCTTTCTATTATCGACCCCCTAATCGGAGGTGTCTTAATTTCTGGTCCAAAAGGAACAGGGAAGAGTACATTGGTGCGAGCTTTATCGTCAATACTTCCACAGATTGATTTCATAACTGATTGTCCATTTCACTGTTCGCCAAATGATCCTCAAGATATGTGTGATGATTGCTTACAGAGAAAACAGATTGATCGGAATTCAATCCAAATAAAAACCAAACAAATGGCGATCGTTACATTACCGTTAGGAGCTACTGAAGACCGTGTTATTGGATCACTTGACATTGAAAAGATAATAGGGTCTGGTATTGAGGCCTTATCACCAGGAATATTAGCTAGTGCCAATCAAGAAATTCTTTACATTGATGAGATAAATCTGCTCCCTGATCATCTTGTTGACACAATTCTAGATTGTGCCGCATCAGGAATGAATATCATAGAACGCGAGAATATCTCTGTTCGTCATCCAAGTAGGTTTGTACTTGTAGGTACTATGAATCCAGAGGAAGGGGATTTAAGACCACAATTACTTGATCGTCTGAGTCTATTTGCTCATGCAGGGAATATTCAGGATATAGAGGATCGTATTCGCATCCTAGAGATAAATATCCAACAAGATAATTGGCTTAAAATGTCAGAAGAGTATAGAAGGAAAGACATTGAAACACGAAATCGCATTCAAGCAGCAAGAAAACTACTTCCTTCTGTACAGCTTAACAATGAAAATAAAAGATTAATAGCTACCCTATGTATGGCTTTAAAAGTAGATGGCTTTCGTAGTGACATCGTACTTGCTCGTGCGAGTCGTGCCAAAGCAGCTTCGGAGGAAAGAAATGTTGTTTTGTTAAGAGACATACAAGAATGTGCCTACTTAACGTTATTACATCGAACTCGCGAAGGAGGCATGCGGGAACCTCCTTCTCGTATTGAAATTAATAAAACTTTTGCTCAAATTCTCGAACCCTCTAATAAAGAGAAGAAGAAACCCCTCTAGAGAGTTTTAGAGAAATATCAAAAATATCAAAGTCTTTATTTCTTTTATAGTGGAATTTTTGATAACATTTCTGCTCTTGCAATTCGTAAGGTTTCTAGATTCAGATCAGATTGATAACGTGACAGGTAGTACAAATAGCCTCCTGTAATTTCCTGCATTGCGCGAAGCAAAGTGAAAGACCATAATTGTATGAAACTACGACCTTTAAAAAGACGGCTACTCGAGATAAGATCAATAAGAAACTCACTGATTGTTTGTTGCTGACTTCGTGGAATTTTGTTTAATAATTCTGAACCCCTTATATTTGTACTAAAAATTGTCAAAGCGATGTTTTCCTTTTTAATTTGATGTGATAAGGAAATACAGTCCTGAATCGCCATTTCCACAGCATCATCAAGCCCCATTTCGGTCAATGGTGTATCACGAGCTCCACCAGTCAAAGGATCAGTTAGAAGTGGAATGTTGGTTGCACCATCTGTAATAAGAATTA
Source organism: Candidatus Hodarchaeota archaeon (assembly GCA_016839665.1). The sequence continues at coordinate 2,077 of JAEOTU010000312.1, read as the reverse complement.
TCATTGGTATAATTTCACTTTTACTACGAATACGATCTAGTTTTATCAGTTCAATCGCTTTTTGTAGCCCTCCTGCTAATGGAGTTGAACCAGACGCACGGAGATCTCTGAGTTTTCGCTTAATAAGATTTAAATTAGATGTTGGGGGTTGAATGATAACACCTTGGGTTCCCTTCAGAACCACTATTCCAACGCGATCACGATACAAATATGCTTGACGACTCAACCAACTTATTGAGGAAGAAACTGTCTTGATTGTATTGACAATTGATTCTGAAAGATCTAAAACAAAAATAATTGTAGCAGAGACTCTCCTTGAAAACACCTTTTCATGAATGTCTTCAAGTTTGATGGAAATTGGTCTTTTCGGTTTAATAATCCCTTTTTGAGATTGTCTCATAACTGAATTGCGAATTGTCGCAAAAAAGTGAATATTTCGTGGATAATCCTTAAATGATTTAGATCCAATAACTCGCCCAGATTGAAAACTAGTAATACCGAGTGCTCGTTTTCCGCTTTTAGTTGAAAACTTAGCTCCTGTTCTAGTATGAACCCGAGGAAGGGCATCTGCAATTACTTTAGAGTCTTTATTTTGTATGTTTGTCGAACCACCGTATGGAAATAATTGCATCCCAGGATCTTTTTCTGTTTTTTCTGCAACTAAATCAAGGTCAGAAAGTCTATTCCATAAATCTCTTCCATACTGTTCTGATGAGTTTTTATCTTTTTCAGGGACACCTAGTGGAGAAATATGGGATCCTATACCCTGTTCATCTAATCGTTTCATCTTCTCTTTTGGAGATGCTCCCAAATCTGCAACGAGATTAATACGTCTCTGTTTGCGTAAAGATTGAATTATAAAACCTATTGTTAGAAGTGTAAGTAGAAAAAGAAGCAACGAGATCCAATATTCTAATGGGAGAATGAAAATCAGATAGGTATAAAACACGAGACTGATCAATAGAATGAAAATCCCAAATAGATTTATCCAGAAACGTTGTCTATCGGAGAATGTCATCATTCCTCTTCGTTGAGGAAACTTCAAAAACCTTGATATTTTACTCATGCGAGAACGATCGTCCTCTATATCAAGAGTAATTTCTTTTGAGGATCCTCTTTGCTCTTCCTCTGTCTTAGCAGTAAGTCGAAATTCTTTTACCTTTGAAAACGAACTGATATCTGGTTTAGAGCTCCTTGTAATTGTGTTTGATTTTTCTCTCGATCTTTTGTATTGTCGAACAGATAAATACAATAGAAATACTCCTATTCCCCATAACACAATTAAACCAAAAATATAAGGAAAAATACTCGGATTTAACATTATATTTACAAGAACTGATGCAATAACAAAGGCACCCAGAAAAATCCCCAGTATTGTAGCAATCCACTCTAACAATTTCCTAGATAACGTTGATTGATCTTTCCTTAGGGGAGTATGTGAAAAATCCTTTTCTTTTGATAGCTCCTTCTTTCTTTCGAAGGGAGTAGAAGCCACCCCACTTGAAAGAATGTCTGTAATTGAGCCTTGGTTTTCTTCATGCAATCGATGACTAAAAACAAATGGTGCAAGTAGTAAGATATCAGCTTTCTCAACAACCACTCGCCCTTGAAAACTGGCAAGTGCCCGAGCTCCTTTGGCTAATGCAATATCAGCTCTGTAACCTTGAATCCCACATTTTAAACATAAGTTTGAAATCAATTTAAGATATTCAGATGATATTCTTACTCTTGATAGATTCGCTTGCGCCTTACTAATAGCATGCTCAATGTTTTCGATTGATAAGTTAATGTCTAATTCAGTATTTCGATCTTCACTTAAATTGCTAAGGTTTGCATCAATAATTTCTATCCGCTGTTTAATGCTGTCTACTTTTTGAAAATGATATGAAAACGCAAATTTATCCAAAACTGAAGGTGTCATTTCGTGAATATCACTGTTAACGGATGCGAGAATGGAGAAATTGCAGGGATGATTGTGAGATAGCAATTGTCTTTGAATTAGGTTTTGACGACTCTGCCAAACATTAAGAACTATATTAAGATTGGATTGGGGAACAAGATGCATATCATCAATGAG
>JAEOTU010000311.1 GCA_016839665.1 Candidatus Hodarchaeota archaeon | reverse complement strand
GGAAGAAAAACTAACGACTGAGAAATTTGGGGAAGAATACATTCAGTATATGAAAAAAGTTCCTAGATCAAACCTATTGATTGGTATTTGGCGGTCAATAAGGAGAAAAGACTAGGCCTTTTCCTGACATATGAAGGTTTTTTTTAATTTCTTCTCATCGTAATTTTGTCTTCAATGTCGATAAGCTTAAAATCCTCATTGTGAGCTGGAGATCTTTCAAAGAAGGAAATCACAATGGTTCAATCAGGAAAAATAATTTGGAAAAGTGCAGCAGAACTCGCTAAAGGTATTAAAGATGGGGAATTATCACCAGTTGAGGTTTTGGATTCATACTTAGACAGAATTAAGGAGATCAATCCAAAAATCAACGCAATCGTCACATTAATAGAGGATAGTGCCAGAAAAGAGGCAAAAAAGGCAAAAAAAAGGATCAAAGAAGGAAAGGAATTAGGTGTCTTACACGGTGTTCCTGTTGTTATCAAAGATAACATACCTGTTAAAGGAGTCAGAACTACTTACGGATCCAAGTTATACGAGAACCACGTTCCAGAAGAGGACATGATTCTAGTTGATAGGTTGAAACGTGCTGGTGCAATTATCTTAGGCAAAACAAATATGCCCGAGTTTGGTTTGATTGGAATCACGGATAATCCTGTTTTCGGAGTTTCAAGAAATCCATGGGATACGAACAAGACAACTGGAGGTTCTAGTGGAGGATCAGCCGCAGCGGTAGCTGCTGGTTTGTGTCCTATTGCAATTGGAAATGATGGTGGTGGTTCCATAAGGATTCCAGTCAATTTTTGTGGTGTTTTTGGATTAAAATCCCATCTAGGGCGGATCCCTAGCTATCCATCATTACCTGGATGGGAAACAATGGCAGTTCAAGGACCCATAACTCGAACGGTTGAGGATGCCGCAATAATGCTGGACGTGATGGCTGGCCCTGATGATAGAGATTACCTATCTCTACCTTCATCAAGTGTAAACTACCACGAAAGGTTAGAAGATGATTTTACTGGAAAGAAATTCGCCTTCAGTCCTGATTTGGGTCAATTCGTTATCGATCCAAATGTTACAAAAGTTGTGAGGAATGCAGTTTCCTCCTTTAGCGATTTGGGTCATGATGTAGAAGAAGTAAAGTTAGATCTGGTGGATATGGGTGAGGACTTCATGTATCAAATCATTTCTGAAACGGCTGCGGGACTTGAAGCATTTAGAGAGGAATGGGAGAAGGTGATGTACCCAGCTTATACTGCTTTCATGGGATTAGAAGAGAGTTTGACGTCCGTGGATTTTGTAAAGATCCAATACAAGCGCAAGGAATTGTGGGAGCAAGTCTGGAACCAGGTTTTCAAGAAATATGATTTCCTCCTAGCACCAGTCACTGCGGTTCCTGCATTCGATATAGATATGGGAATTGGGCCCTTTGAGGTTAATGGAGAATCTATTGGTCCTACTGGTTGGTTATTAACTTTTCCATTCAACTTCACTGGCCAGCCTGCGTCTTCGGTCCCATGTGGATTCACGAAGGAAAATCTTCCTGTTGGTCTTCAGATCGTTGGTAATCGCTTTGACGAACTTGGTGTGCTTCAGGCTTCTAGAGCTTTCGAAAAAGGGCTGCCTTGGAGAGATAGGAAACCCTCCATTTAATCAAACTTTCATTTAAGAAGAGAATCTAATATTGATAGCGAATCAACCGCATAAAAAGTATTTTCTAATGTAGCAATCCCACCAGCACATCTAGCGAATCCTCCCTTAGTGGTTTGGCAATTCAGCACAAAATCACGACATTGGGAGAAATATTTAGTCTGATATTCTAATAACTGAGATAGGACAAGTCCTGCATGAAGATATTCAAGATAAGATAAAGAAGTGGAAGGAATATTTGTAAAGCCAAATATAGAATGTTCGCATTTATGTATGAAAGAATGTGCTTTTAGCTGCTCATAGGTATAATCAATTAAATTGAGGATGTGAACTGCATGAGCAGTCTCTAATAATGTAGAGTGTTCTACCCCAAAACCCATGTCACTATTTTGAAACGACAGGACAAACTCAATAACGAAATCTCTACTATCTGGGGGGATCACCAAGTCAAGAGTATTCATCAGACTGATCACAAACAGGAGATTTCTGAAAACGGAGCTAGTGCCTGGTAATAGATTTTCAGGATGATACAGTCTCAGGTTGTTTAGAATAAACGATTCTGGTGAGTATAACGGTTTTGCGTTGAGAATTAAGAGACTTTTTAATGCATAATATGCGTAGGTAATGCTGAAATAGGATCCATTTGGACGTTGCGTATTTTGTATGAAACTAAGGGTTTTTTGATCTCCAGACTCAATCCCTAGTAGTTGTTGGGATGTTAATGCGAAATATGTGTCTGAAAGGTTTGGTTCTTCTTGTCTATAGAAACAATACCCTCCTTTATGGCATCTACGTTCTGTGATGTAGTTGAGTATATGTCTTTGTTCTTTCTCCGGAAGGGTAGTTAAAAATTGAGAGGGAGATCGATCCGTCAAAGAAAAAACCTATTAATCATTCATTTATATAAAATTGTACGAATTATTCTATTATAACCAGAAATCTAGCTAGAAGTAGGTTTTGGTAGCATAATGTGTGAAGGATATCCAGAACCTACTAAAATCGTGTTATTGGCTATTTGTTGGTTTAAGTATTGAAATGAATATAGTTCAGGGGGAACACCTGTATTAGGGTTGATAGCAAACCGTGGATAATTCGAGCTGGAAATAGCTACTCGTATTTTATGTCCAATCCCAAACTGATACGCTGTAGACCACAGATCAATGGTTACATTCATTGGTTGACTGGAGTTTAATGGAGCAGCGTCTTTATCAAATCCATCCCGTCTAACTGCATTAATTATTCCATCAGTTAATAGCATTGACTGCCCATTTGGATAAACATCAGTGATTTTAACTGTAAAATCAGTGTTTGTACAATTTGACATAATCCAAAGATTCGCCCACATGTGACCAACAACGTCAACGGGTGTTGTCAACACGGGAGTCTCAAAAATTAACACATCACTTCTACTTTCAACTGATCTTTGATCGTAGGGACCATTTGCGATCATTAAATTCGTACCACCAAGAGTTGGTACAGGGTTCCTCGGATCGTAGATATATGAATAATTTCGATTCGTTGACCCAGAGGTACCTTTGATCAACTGGCCACCATCACTTAAGTACCATAAATCGTTTGTATGGGGGACAGGCCAATCAGAAGCGAATTTGTAATCATTGATACCCTCTGACGACGTGTCATTAACGTCTCCCATCATATAATAGGCAACACGAGGCTTGGTCCAATCGAAATCTTTCCCAAGTAAGGCATGATCGAAGAGTTTCTGTTCCCACCCAAGGTATAAATCAAATCCTTTGAAGTCACCTGTGGGAAAGAATAGTTCTCCTTGTTTTCCTTCACCTGGAAATCCATGCGTGAAGGGGCCCACAATCAATAATTGTTTACCTCGGGCACCCTCACCACTCAAATCATCATACCCTATGAAACCATCCAAAGTCCCTTGTTGAAACACATCATACCAACCAGCGACATGAATGGCTGGGACATTCACATTCCCAAAATTTGGCCCCTCCTCCAAAAACAAGGAAGTCGAATTGTAATAGATATCTACCTTCTTTGGATTATCCATTATCTGCTGAAGCTGATATTCATAATTATCAGCCGATCCTTCAAGCCACCCAGTTGCTAGAGCTTCTTTAAACGCTCCACCAGGCCAAATAGAGGTTTTATAGAGATCTGGGGTTCCAATCATCAAAGATTGACATACGAGACCTTCAGGATTCATTCCAGCATAAAAGAATTCGTTTATTGCTAATGCAGACGCTCCTACGGACGCAATTTTCCCATTACACCATGATTGGTCCAATATCCAATCGAGTGTATCGACCCCATCTTGGTAGGCCTGTTGAAACATAAGAAAATCTTCGTGATCCTCGGAATCAAAGGTACCGCGACAGTCCTGTACTACCATATGATATCCTTGTGTGAGGTAGAGCATTCCATACATCCCTCCCATGCCATTTTTACCATAAGGAGTTCGAGTCAGAATGACTGGTTTTGGTTGTCCAAATGATCCTGGTGCAATATAAACATCCGTAGCGAGTTTTATCCCGTCTCGCATTTCAAGATAATGTGTCTTCTTTTCTGGTGGAGAATAAGCAACTACTCCTAGAAGTATTATTGAGGGAATTACGAGAAAAGCAATTAGGACTCCTACATAGACAACTTTAGGAACCCGATCAAAACGTTGTTGGCTGTTTTCAATCACTTTTGATAATGAGAGTGAGGAATTCTTTTGTCCATAGTGTAAGAAGACGAGTAGACCTATTCCTACTGCGATTATCGATTGGATGTCTCCCACAAACCACAAAAATCCTATCACTGGAGCAATTGTATTTAATAACCTACCAATAACTCCAAAATAATTTTGGTTTCTTTTTTCACTTATTTGTATAAGATAGCCACCACCCATCAATAACGAATAAATTGATATGAACACGGCTATTGGTAGGTACAACATACCAATCAAACATATAGCAATTTGCCTTAAACCAAAGAAAACTGTCTCATTTTTTGTAAAGAAAGTTTTTTCTTCCTCCAATTCGTTGTTGTAATCATTTGAATAATTTAAAAAATGAGATATTACATATAATCCTCTACAAACCACTAAAAGTACTGCTGCAGTTAACATACGTTCAACATTGAGTATTCCTAAATTATCTAGCTGAAAAAAAATCATATTTATCCAATCGATCATAACCAATCAACTCTAAATTAGTTCATAAGAGCAGTCTGGCTCTTATTTAAAGATTTTGTACCAAACTAATAAAAACGACGTTAAATATCCACAAGTTAATATGATAGATAGATTAATAGTGAGGAGGGGTTAAGTTATGTTTCGACTAATAAGAGTGTACCTACACTCTTTGCAATGCTGGCTAGTTAGATACCAGATACATTTAAAAGTTAAGATTCTAGAAAGAAAAGCAAACTAAGGTGTCACAATAATGGATCGTGCCCAACCTGAACATTTGAGCAAAGCTGATATTTTACGGGCCAAGAAAAACGTGGAGAAAATTCAACGCCTTTTTGAGCGAGGCATAACTCCTGGCCAAATGATAAAACAGACAATAGAGATGATAAATCCTGAACCCCGATATACTCGAAGTCATCGTCGAGAGCTGTAAGTCACTAAATTTAGCTTGGGCAATTATCGGGGGAGTAGCTCTACCTGCATATGGGGCTGGGCGTTCAACTTATGATCTTGACGTTGCGATAGAATTCAAGACTCAACAAGATATAGAGAATTTTTTGGCTAAACTAAAAGACCACGATGTTCGTACAGCTCAAAAACCTAGATTAGATCATCTAGTTTTCGTTATATTCCAGCGTACTATGAAGGATGAAGCAGAAATTTGGCTCCAACCATGTAGTGGATTTCCTTGGGATGACATAATTATTTCACGCATTTCTTCTCAGAAAATGGCCCCATTCTCCCATCGAATAAATGTCCTTTCAGCGGAGGATTTTATTATGACTAAATTGGGTCGACAAGATCGATCGGTCACTGATTTACAAGATATTGTACAGATTATCCTTGCTCAGCAGTCAATAGATTGGAAATATTTAATCCGACGAGCACAACAATATCATCTTCTAGATGTTATTCAAAATCTCAGAGAAAAGATTCAAGAGAGCATTCCTGACTATAAGTTTCCAGATTTCTGAAAAGGTGACCATTTAAAAGCGAGTTTTTATTTTCACTAGCTTTTCAATGAAAAAATGATTAGAGTGCGTTTTTAGTCAATCGATAGAGTTTCCAGCTGATTCTCAAAATATTTAGGTTCATTACCCTTTTTCCATTTAATATTACAACCCATACTAGGTTTTTGATCTTTGGGAGAAGGTTGTCCTTCCAACAATGCATTCATGGCGTTTCGGAGATCCTCACCAGTGACTGGGATATCAGTCTTAGGCCGTGAACTATCCAATTGTCCCCGATAATATAATTTCAGTTCCTTATCAAATAAGAAGAAATCAGGAGTGCAAGCAGCACTGTAGGCTTTCGCGATTTCTTGACTTTCATCAAATAAAAATGGAAACTCCCAGTTCAATTCTTCTGCTAATTTTTTCATGTGTTCTGGACCATCTTGGGGATGAGTCTCAAGACTATTAGCATTTATCGCAATGAAAGTAATTCCCTTATCACAAAACTCATCAAACAGTGGTTTAAATTGTTGTCGAACGTGTATAACAAACGGGCAATGATTAGAGATGAAGAATACTAATGTACCATTCTTTCCATTGAATTTCTCAAGTGAAACGGTTTGACCGTTCACAGCATTTTGTAGAGAGAAGCTAGGTGCTTTGGTTCCCAACTTTAACATTTCTGATTTTACGGATACCATTTTTTTCACTATTTGACGATTATTTTGAACATTTTAAATTTATACAGATACGTTTTTAGAAAAATCTAACAATGCTGTAACGGCTAATTGATGGTTTCTTGATCGGTTGAACCTCTCCAAATATGTCAAATTAAAATCGCTTTTTCTTCTTGATCATTATAATAACAAAACATACGGAAATCAAAGCCATTAGTCTGAATCCAGAAGCAGCTCGTGAGGTGGTGGTACTGCTTTCTGTCAATGTGGTTACCGTGGTGGTGGTAGAAATAGTTGTGGTTGTGTTACCAAGGGGAATTGTGGTTGTATTTATTGGAACAGTAGTGGTTGGAGAATCAAGTACAGACGCATTGACGACTGTTACAGTGACCGTGTCTGAAGCTGTTCTGCCTAAAGCATCGGAAATCACACATTGGATTGTGTAATTACCCTCTGTTAGACTGGAGGAAAGAATATAGACAATCGCTGTACCATCCCATGGTTCTCCACTAGTTACTACCATTCCATCAACTGTGATTGTATAGTTTTCAGGAGCAAGGGATGAACCAATCCACGTAATAACCATTCCTGAAGTTCCAACTAACAGGATGAAATCTGCGGGATGAGAAATAGTAGGATCATCAAGCATTCCTGTTTTCATCAATGGAGCAATATCTTGGGCCACGACAGTATATATTGGGCCATAATCAGTAATATTATAAGGCGTATCTCCAATCCCATCATTATTTGCATCTATACCTGTGTAATCTGACCAGTAATTCCCATAATCTGTTCCTGTAGTGTTATAAAACCACTGATTACCTGAACCATCGTCATCTACAAGCATTAAGTTATTTACAAAGTCATTAAAATAAATAGTATTATTATAGGAAGCAGTATGCATGTGTATTGCTTGTTTATTCTTAATAAATGTATTATTAAAAATTGTGCAATTATTTCCTGAAATTGAAAGGGCGGTGTCCATACAATATCTAAAAATGTTTCCAGAAATTTGAGTTCTGATAATAGCTCCTTCTATTACATTTATATTATCTTCTCTAGCATATACACCCATTTCGCCAATTGATTCAAACACATTGTTTCGATATATATTATCATAAGAATCAATATAGGAATAGAAGTACACACCATATGCAGAATTCTTTACTGTGTTATTTTCTACAATACACTCATCTGAACTAGATGAATAAAGAGCATATTCTGCAACATCAGTGATTAGATTCGACGAAATTGTGCTATTATCAGCGCTTGAATATTCAATACCGTTATTACTAGTACGTTCAATAATATTCTTTTCAATAATAGAATTATAAGCACTTAGTATGGCTACACCCCTGCCAACAACTCGTCTTATTATATTAGATTCTAAGTGAACTGATTCGGATCCTGAAACCAAAATACCAGCATTTTTTTCAATGTTTTCGATAGTATTGTGATGCACATAAGTATTAGGGCATTTAAATAAGTCAATTCCTGACCCCTTAGCACCGATTATTGTATTGTAATTGATTTCACTGTCTGAAGACTCACTACAATATATTCCTTTATAATCACTATTTTTTATTAGATTTCCCACAATAGTCGCATTATCACAGTTATAAAGATCTATCCCAGTACCATCAGTATTTTGGATTATATTATTATTTACATGTATTAGAGTGTTATGAAGATCCATCCCGTATATTTCTGATGCTTTAATATAATTATCAGAAATCATAGACACTTTTGGTAAGCCAGTGTAATTACTTGCCGACACCCATATACAAGCTGACGTCATAGTACTCAATGTATTCCGCGAAATTGTAAAGTTTTCATTGATTGGTTTCTCAATCCTAATAGCATTACTATTTGAATGAATCGTATTGTTAGAAATCGTGATATTTGCGGCTTGATCCGATACTTCAATTCCACGTTCGCCACCTGTTAGGACATTATTAGTTATCGTAACATTTTTTGAACCAAAAATATCTAAAATCTCTTGTGGTGAGGCCGACGGATGAACCGCAAATTCAGAACCTATTATCGTGAATTCAGTAGTGTTAAAGACCTTCACCGCGGCGCCATCAAGCACCTCGAAGTAAGTATCCTGTATGGTGACATTAGGTGTTTCGATGTGAACCATAGCATCTGTAGCACTTCCTCCATGGGTAAAATTACAATTTGTGATTGATAAGGAAGAACCTGCCTGAGCATCTAACAACCAGGGATAAGCAGATCCATCAGTTGTAATATTGGAATCCTGTATAGTTAAGAAACCACCCTTTAAG
>JAEOTU010000310.1 GCA_016839665.1 Candidatus Hodarchaeota archaeon | reverse complement strand
TCTTGTTTTCCTCCACTATTCTTTTTTGTCTTGCGAGTTCAGTTATGCAGAAAATTTGGGGATCTTCTCTTATACTAAGGGAAGCAAGATAAGAGAAACTGTCTGAAAATTTTATGGAGTGAATCGCAACTAAATTGATGATAAATTTATGAATGAGATGTAAGAATCGTTCATCAGATCGAAAAGCGTGTAGTACATCTGCTAGTAGCTTTCCGTTAATCCTCTCCATAACAATATATGCACAACCTAGTTTTGCTGATTTAGGAATCCAAAAATACGGTTTAGGAACTTTCAATCCCCTAATATGTAACCTATTAAGGGTTTGAAATTCTCTTTTTGCTGATTCAGTGAAATTTGGACGAAATATTCTTAATATAAACGGAATCGTTTTAGATTTTGAGATTAAATCGAAAGAGAAAATAGTAGTATCTGCTCCTCCTAAAACCCTGGTGAACGTACTGATTTGATAATCTTTGAAGTCAGGACAAGCTGAGGTTAATTGTTCAAATATTTCTGCTCTGATATCCTTTGTTATCCTCATGTTACTTGCCTGTCATCACTTGTTTTCATTTGAACGTTGTTATATTCCTTTTTAATTTTCTAAAGTCATTAGAGTTCTACTATCCTCAAGAACACTAAAATCACATCAACTCACCAAGTTTTAATCATGTATGGGTCATTTAGCTTAAAACAAGAGTTATGATATCTTATAAACAGTAAAAAAAACCCGTTAATAATTCCTTGCTTTTGATTGTGTTGGTTAGAGACAAAACAGCCTTAAGTCAGATCATTCACTTATTCTGAACCTCATCAAATCAACTTTGCGATAACCTCAAATTTTTCTTTGAATAGAAAGGATGCTGAGAAAATGATTAAGAAGAAAGAAATCATTATGTGAGCGGTTCTTGAATCGTATGGGGAGTATTTTCCCTTCGGGATTATCATAGTTACACCAATTTCCACTAGTAGTAATACTAACCCGAAAATAACCTTTTAAATGTTCACATTTAACCTTTGTATTTGATATGTAGTGTTAGTCAATTCGAACCTTCTTTTTTCGAGTTATTTTGTAATAAGAGCCTGTGATTAGATCTTATTTTTAATTTCTTTTTCTATTTTCTTGATCTCACTTTCTACTTTTTCAATAACGTCGTCCATTGTATTAAGGTAAAATGAATAATAAGTGCGGAACATCAACCCAACATCCCTAATACGTTGAGCTTCACTTGAGTCTTGGATTGATTTCGGTAACTCTTTCCATGCCGCGATTCCATCATCTAACGATACTAATTTTTGCCGAAGAAAATCGAGACCAGTTTTCATCCGCTCAGAAAATGTCTTAAGAAAAGATTCGGATCCAACATGATATAATTTCTCACGATAACCAGGTTGCCGACTTTTCGTGATTAGAAGAGAATGTTCAAGGAATTTAAGCGTTTTGGAAACCTGTCCACGCGAATAGCCAGAGGTGTTTTCTAACTCTCTTTGCGTCAAGGGCTTTTCGCTGAGGATAATGAACGCATACAATCTGCCTGCGATCGGATCATTTCCTCTTAAAGCCCAAAGTTCTTCAAAAAGCAAGACAATATCGTTTTTAAATTCCATTAACTTCTTTTCAGAGGAATTTGATTTAGTATCCGTCATCTATCATCAAATAACGAAGAAATCTGGTATAACTAAAAAGTTTTTATATTTTCCAAATTTTCCAAATTAGGAAAGTTTATAAACTTTAATAAAACTAGTCTCGCACAGAATTGAGAGAAAATTGCTACAATCATGCAAGTTGCAGAATTGTGAAAAAAATGGAAACGAAAATTAAAATACAAAATTTAACCAAATATTACGGTAAAAACCGTGGTATTGAGAATTTGGATCTTGAAATATTCAGTGGGGAAATTTTCGGCTTTCTCGGACCTAATGGAGCGGGAAAAACCACAACAATTCGCTGTATGATGAATATTCTCTTGCCTACTGAAGGAGAAATTTGGATTAATGGTGGAAAAGTGGAGCGGTCAAATCCCAAGCTTCGTGAGAATATTGGATACATTACAGAAGCGGGACTTCTTCCCGAAAATTATACTGCCGATGATTTCTTGACATATGTCGAAAGTATGCGTGGTATTCCAAGTCCTAGACGAAAGGAATTAGTTCAACTCTTTGATCTTCCAGTAAAAAAGAAAATAGGAGAATTATCAAAAGGAAACAAACAGAAGGTCAGTATTATTGCTGCCTTTATGCACGATCCTGACGTGTTGATCCTTGATGAACCAACTACTGGACTCGATCCTCTTCTTCAACAGGAGACTTATAATCTTATTCTTGATGCAAAAAGTCAGGGTAAGACAATATTTTTCAGTAGTCACAACCTTTCTGAAGTTCAACGTATCTGTGACCGTGTTGGAATTGTGAGGGATGGTCATCTAATTAACGTTGTAGACGTGGATAGGCTTAACAAAGAGGTTTCAAGAATTCTTGAAGTAACTCTTCGTAAACCAAACCAAGATCAGCTTCAAACACTCGGAGATCATTTACTAGAACTGGATGACAATCGGGCACGTATTCTCGTACGTCAAACAGACTCCATCAAACAATATCTTGAGGTTCTCATTCCAATGGAACCAGAAGAAATCGTTTTTCCTCCCGCTAGTCTTGAGGATTACTTCTTACAGTTCTATAAAGGGCAAGAAGAGGAAGCAAGATGAGCTTTTCAAAGCTAGTTAAGCGGTTCTATCTTCATAGTTTTCGACATCGAACAGTTGTGGGATTAGCTATCTTCCTTTATGTTTCATTAATAATCGGTATATCTATGTTTTATCCAGGAGAAGATGCTTTAATAGAGTTCATCCAACTTATGACATTCCTTGGTGACTTTCCAACTGACAATCCTGGATTCGCTCTTTGGTTGATATTTTTCTGTGGATTCAGTCTTTCTTTGTATCTACCTGTAGCGGGCGTATTTCTCGGAAGTAACTTGTTACCAATCAACGAAAAAGATGGAAAGGAAATTCTCTTTTCTACTCCAAAATCTCTAACAGTATCCTTTCTAGAAAATTCATTCATTGTCATTGTGTTAATTGGTTTAGTTTCACTCCCCAGCTACATTGTGTCTCTTGGCTTGCTCTACTTCAATGATGCTTGGGATGCTGTCCCAAATATTACTATCTGTTTTGTTCTAGCAAGTTTACTTGTAGTAGCTATCGCATTTCTCACTGCGTTTGGAAGTACTATTAATTTCTCAAAGAATACGGGGTATGCAATCAGTGGGTTGTATATTATCTTTTCAATTGTGGCGGACTTAACAGCAAATCAAGTAGAAGATCTTGATTTCCTTCGTCAGTTAAGTCTGTTTTCCCAAGCAAAAGTTGTAAACAATGGTTTGTCAGGATCATGGAATGAAGAGTACATTCTATCAGTCATAATTGTTGTCGTCATTTTAATCGTCGCATCCATTCTCTTATTACATAGAAAGGATTTTCTGGAAAAAGGAGTCCAACAACAAACGATTATTGAAGAAACAGCAAAACTAGACCAGACAAAATCACAATCAAAATTATCCCGCATTCGCACTCCCATGGATAAATTACTTGGGAGATTAGGCTGGAGATTCCCTGTAGTTAGAGATCAATTACATTCCAATGCAACTATCTTCATTATCTTCTTCGGTTTTATGATATTCTATTCCTTATATGTCATGGGAATGTATCAAGAAGGAGAGATTGCTGAACTCTTGCGGAGCTTCAATATGCCGTTTATGCAGTCGTTGCTTTTTGGGAATAGTCTTATGGATCTTCCAATTACGTTAGAAACTTATCTTGCGTTTGAAATATTCAGTTTCTCGTGGATGATCATTGCTCCCTTCTTTCTCATCGTCATTTATGACATTATAATGCGTGATTATAAAAAGAGGTATGCTGAAATCACGTGGACTTTTCCAAAGACTGATTCACGGATTTTTTTTGGCCGAACTATCGCAGCACTGATCTATTTCATTATTGTCGCTCTAGCTAACATGATAACACTCTTTATTATGCAAGCGGCTCGTGGAATCTTCTCGGATTTTATTCTCACGTTGTCAAGTTATTTGGTGTTCATTTGGGGTTACTGTGTTATCTTTGTTTTCTTTCTCTCCCTCGCACTTCTTGTCCCCTCTAGACATGCCCTGAAAACCTTAATGATCGGATATGTATTTTTTGTCCTCATAATTTTCATTGCTTTTCTACCTGGGAGCGATCTCACTTGGTTACGATTTTTGACTCCCTTTGGCTATTTTGACTTTATCAGTCTTATATTAGACAAACGGACATTGACCGATGTTCTTCCTGAAGTAATAATGGGTACTCTCATAACTCTCGTTTTCTATGTTCTCGTTTTAAAGAAGCGAACACCTACCAAAGACTATCTGGTCTAATTCCCCTTTAAAGGAGTTTTATCTCCTTCCCTTTTTTATTGTAGAAAATTTCACAAAATTAATTTAAGAATGTTCTAGCTTTTATTTTTATCTAAATTGACCTTAAATACACCTTTTTGAGTCAAAAATGACTGATTAGAGAGTTAATAAAATGTCAATATCTGAATTAGTAACTAATTTTGAATTAAGAATTCCTCCTTTAATGCAACAAAGTTAAATTCCAGGACTCGCTATAGCTATAATCAAAGATCATCAAATAATCTATTCTAATGGGTTTAGGGCTCGTGACTTGAAAAAGAAATTACCAGTCGACTCTAACACTCTATTCGGGATAGGTTCTGTAACCAAATCTTTCACCTGTTTGGCGGTGATGCAGTTAGCTGAAGCAGGACAATTAAATCTCGAAGATCCAATTTCAAAATACATTCCTTTTACTTTAGGTAATACAGAGAATCCAATAACAGTTCGGCATTTAATGTCACATACTTCTGGTATTCCAAATTTAGCATCAGCTGAAACAGTAATTGCTCGTGAATGTTTAGATGCAGAAACTTACATCCCACTAAGTACTGGTGCTGATGTTCTTCGATTTTTTAATGGAGCATCAAAAGAAGTACGCTTTACACCAGGTGAGTATTTCTTTTATTTTAATGGTGGGTATGCTTTGCTAGCTATGGTGATTGAAAAGATCAGTGGTATGCAATTTGAAGATTATATCAAACAGAAAATCTTGGTACCATTAGAAATGAATCGTTCCGCACTTAAGGAGGAGGAGTTTGAAAAGGATCCCAATACAGGAACAGCATACCTAATAAAACCGCAGGGAAAGATCGAACCTACTAACCATATGTTTGATAGAGTTGCAAAAGGAGCTGGTGGAGTATTTTCTTCAGGAACCGATCTAGGTAATTACTTAATAATGGTAATGAACGGAGGGACGTACAAAGGGAAAAAGATCCTTAACCAAAAGTCAACCCAAGATATGCATGTTATTCAATAGGGTACAAAGAGAGATCATGGGATGTACGGGGATTTTGGGTATGGTTATGGATGGGGTATCACTGAAGACTTTTTTGGGCATAAATTAATTGGCCACGGTGGTAGTACACTTGTTTCTGGTGCTTATATCGGTTTTCTCCCTGATGTATCACTTGGAGTTGCTCTTGTAGCTAATAATGGAATTGCGCCTCTAGACGTATTTGGTCAAGCTATACTTGCAATGATGTTGGGAAAGGATATTGAGGCTGAAATTCCCTTTTTAAAAGTACAGAAAAAGTTTGAAAAGTTTGTTGGGTAATACACGAGTTATAGTAAGATCTTTAATCCCAAAATAACCCTAAAAGAAGGGATGCTCTTCTTCGAGCTGAAGGTGGCTGAATTTATAGATGACAATATCCCATTGATTCCTAAAAATAGAACCATTGATAATAACGAGTTTTACTCTTACAATATGGGAATGATAGAACCAATCAAGTTTATAATTCGTGAAACAGGTGATATCGATCTCCTTATTGAAAGAAATCTGTATCATAAAGTAAGAGGATGAATTAAATACTACAACTTTACAGTAACAAATAATGAGTGATAGTCTAATTAAACTCGCCCTTATAAAATCAGATATGATCTCTGAATTTGAGATTGAATTTATAACCAGTACAATTGATAATTTAGGATCTAAGGATAAGAATTTTGAACTACATCAGTTAGATTCCAAAAATTTATCTCCTAATGAGTTAGATTTTGATTGTTTTCTTTGCATTCATGACGATGATGTTCTAAACGTAGTTAGAGAATTCGAAAATCTTCCTCCTCTGCTATGTATTGAACTCCCTGGGGATAATTCATTTTTTTCCCAAGTTACTTTAAACAATCTGAAATGGGCGTTAAGGGAGTATTTCGATAATGAATATGTTCTGGATACCAGATCACTCCTCCAATTGAAAACCAGTGACAGGCTATACAATGCATTAAATGATGTTCATATAACTTCATCGGCCATTAATAAAAGAATCAGATATGATATTAGAGTTAATAATGAATCTCTATATGC
The DNA here is from genome assembly GCA_016839665.1 of Candidatus Hodarchaeota archaeon. The sequence goes on along the minus strand of JAEOTU010000310.1, from coordinate 683 downwards.
TGATGGTTCTGATTCTGCTAACGCTATTCTTATTAGTACACCAACAGGCTCCACTGCAATGAGTTTTAATCTTGGTGGAGCATTAATTAATCCTCAATCCTCAGTATTCCAGATTATTTCAATAGCTTCAAGAAATATCACCACTCATCATCAAATTGTTCCTCAAGAATCAACAATAGAAGTTGAAATAACTGAATCAATTCTCCCTCTTGTCATTAATGTGGATAATCACCAATTCAAAACGAAAGAGAAATTCTTTTTATTAACTAAAGCCCCAAATACAGTCTCCTTCATTTCATTTATTGAGAAAAGGAATAAAACACATCCTCAAAATAAATTAAAGGCTAAGTTATCTTTTGAAGATACTCAATCATTAACCTCAACAGCAAAATTCATTCTTTATGTGTTAAAAGATAATGAGAAACCATTTACTATTAATGAATTGATAGATATTACACACGTTCAAAATCAAAAGACAATAAGAAGTGCCTTGAATCTTTTAATGAGTAAAGGTCTTGTTAAAAGGCGTGAAAATTATACTGATATGCGTGGGTACCTCTATTATTATAGTTTAGCTGAACACGATTTGTAAATGAAATTTTACCATTTTTTTTAGTTCCCTTCTAGGTATTTTTTACCTATAATTAATCAGACCAAAGTAATTTTTATCGCCATCTGAACGT
>JAEOTU010000309.1 GCA_016839665.1 Candidatus Hodarchaeota archaeon | reverse complement strand
TCAGTGTATTCGGAGATTCAGTATTAAGATCCCAGGTCCAATCAAATGCAGATGTATGAATTGAGAAAAACAAGGTTGTTTCGTTAATGTTATTTGCTTCATCCGTTGCCGATATTACTAATCTGTAGCTCCCATTCTCAAGATCTAAAAATGAAATCGTATGATTCATTCCTGTTTCTACAAATATACTACCATTTTTAATAATGGGTTCTAATGAATAAGTTAAATTAGATCGTTCAGATAAAGAAACCCTGATATCCACTTTTCCTTTTAGAATGGAGTTATTAATGAAATCATCAATTGAAATAATGGGTGGTGAATTATCAACTGTGAAAATAAAACGGTTATACGACCAGATGCCGGCAGGGCTTTTTATAAAAATGTTTAAAATTTGAAGCGTCTCTAAAGTTGAATTAGCAATATCAATAGCTGTTCCCTCATTTACAGTTGTATTAGAAGAACTCCCATTCCAATAATAGATAACTGATCCATTTCCAGACGAAACATCGAATTGGATTTTACTTGAACCTTTGATATTACTATTGTTTTGATAGTTAAGCAACGAAATCCCGGGTTGACTATCATCCGTGGTAAAAATAAAATGAAATAAACGGCTAAATCCTAAATTATCAACAACTGTTATATTTAGGTCGTGGGGGCCATTTTCAGATGGAAGTGGTGTCAGACTAGTGGAATTGGTTGCATTGTCCCATTGATAATATATTATATCGATTCCGTAAGGAGAAGAAAATTGAGGAGCAATAGTGGTTCCTGAAGAATGGATTGAGTTGTTATTTGGTGAAATTTGGACTAAGTAAGGGCCTGTGTATTCTTGAGGAAGTTCAATCAATTCTACGGTTGTTAAATTATACCAAATATGAGATACAAATATGTAATTAAGGCAAAGAAACAACCCTGTTGTTGCATATCTAAAAGTAAACACTATTCCATAGTCTGGATCTGTTCCGACAACCTTCCAAGCGTTGAACTCACCAATACCTTCCATAAAAACGGTTTCACTTGCTGTTACAGTCAGGTTTACTCCTCCACTTTCATAGATATATCCGATATAGAAACCCGTTGGATCAATCCAGAATTCATATTCCATTTGAGGCAATCCGTACCAATTGTAATAATTGCTTGACTGATATGAATGATTTTCACTTGAGCGATTAACTGAAGTATAGAAAGGAGAAGTGAACGGGTTGCCAAAAAAATCTTGGATTCTTGAATAATCGCATTTCACATCTATGTTTGATCTATTGATTGAGATAATTGAAACATTATAAGTATTCTGAAAAGAACCATCTAGGTATTCACTCAATGAAACGTTTGTACCTGGTAGAAAAGCGTTCTTATCTGTTGAAGACTGTTCGTTTCTTCTAGCTACAGCTAGAAGAGAATCTGATTTTTCCACATTCCCTTGTTGCTCAATAAAATTATTACGAAAAGCACAACACCCTATTGGAAAAACTAAAACCATAACGAGTGTTAAGCTTAGTGAAATACCCCGAAAGAATCTTTTTAGTTTCATTCTTACACCTGATCTGAATTCAAGCGTTTTGTTTGATGGTGCAATTTTCTCGATTCATAGATAACTGAAATTAATTCCAAATGCAAGCTCTAAGTAGTTAGGTTCCTTAAAGGTTCAAGATAAAATAAGTGTTCGTGCACAATGTACACACTCTTTCTTAAGTCCACGTAGATGTGAGGAGAGATGAAAACCGGTATTATCACTATTAGATTAGTACTCAAAAAAATATACGATAAAGACTGACCTTTTTGATCCTACCTGTTTTTATTATCATTTCTATGGTTAGGATCATTAGTCTTTTAGATGGTTCAATTTTTGAGAATTATAGGCTGGATTAGATACCCCTAAGATTTTTTATTACTAGATATTTACTCTAGGTTCGTTGAGTTCTTCTAGTGAACATATATCCGTATTTCGTATCAAATCAGATAAATATTTATTAATGAAAAATTCCTCAAACTAGATGAAGGAATAATATTGGCCCGAAGAACACTCAAAATAACCCCAAAGCAGCAAAAATCCGATATGATAACACAAACTGAGTCCTTAGATGAAGTTCTTTCTTCAATAGATTCTATCCAAGCAAAACGTAGAGAAGTAACTCCAAAAACACCATCCTCAGTGCCTATTGGGAAGATCATATTAGCGATCGTT
>JAEOTU010000308.1 GCA_016839665.1 Candidatus Hodarchaeota archaeon | reverse complement strand
TGTTCAGTTGTCATTTAAAGCGTCCACGTCCAACAGTTCGGTCTGGGAAGATTTTAATACCCTCTGATGTGATACGAAATTCTTTCCATGAAAATTCATGAGCAAAACCCCGCATCTTCTGGACGAGGATAGCACGACGGAATTCTCCAGTTGGAAGTTCGTCATAACTCAAACGAATAAGTCCTTGAGACGAATATTCTTCAACTCCTTTTTCTAAAGACTCCGCTGTTAACAACGTGGTGCATCCTTGTTCCCCTAGAATTGCACCCATCGTAAGGATTTCTTTTCGAACTTGAGCAGGATCCTTAATAATTGTTGAGAGCGTTGATAACGAATCAATACATACTCGTGTGGCGCCTGTATCTTCTAACACTTCATTTAAAACCATTAGTAAGCTGTCGATATTTGCCCGGATTGTAAATTTCTCATTTGTTGATAAACCTACTCTCGCAGAAAACCCGTCCACCATGGTGATCAGAGGAGGATTAAAATCTTGTTCAAGCTGTTGAATGTTCCAACCAAAAGAATTCATATCGTTACGAATATGTCGGGGTAGATCATCGAAGCTCACAAAAATACCTGGCTCATCAGTATGTAAAGCACCACTTATCAGAAATTGTAGGCCAAAAACGGTTTTTCCTGAGCCAGGGGGGCCAGAAACAAGGATTTGACGCCCCTTGGGAAATTCTTTTGCTTCAAAAAGAGCATCTAACCCTTGAATGCCAGATTTAATGGTACTCATTACAATTCCAATCAAATTTTCAAAAGCAGTTGTTTAAGTTTTTCTGAAACTTTCAGAAAAATCACTGGATAAAATACTAAGACTTTTGTTAGGAAAAAGATTGTCAAAATGGGAAGAAATTTTATAATAGAGGTTTTAGAGCGATCTAAAACCTAAAACCTCTCTAATCATTTTCGTATGAAAGCTCCTTTAGTTTCTGGAGCTTCATCTGATGGGTCACATACCCCGCAATTCTGTTACGTAGTCGTTTTGAGTGAACGATAGCGACTTTTGAGACAATATCTTTGTTGTGATCGAAAGAATCAGGTGATAATTGGGCCTCATATTCTTTAACGATTTGACGAGAGACGATTTTAACTGCAGAAGTTCGAACCTTTCCCATATTATTCAGTATCCTTTACAATATTCCTTCTAGCGGATGTAAAAGGGAAATAACTCTATATTAGAGGTTCATTTTTTGATTTTTTAAATCTTCCAAAAAAATAGGATCGAAAGATGAGTCTCTTCTTTTCTCTATATTATAATTTTAATCACATAATGCCTTGAGTTGAGTAATGAAGGCTTCGGTAACATCATCTTTTACATTGACTTACTTACAATGTTCTCTACTGATTTATTTTGATTCAGTGTAAGTTTCTGGATTGATGATAAGAATTTGTTCTTCAGAAATAGCATTACTTTGTAAAGAAACGATTACTTCAGTTTTTACCGATGGTTTTCGAATTACCCAGTTAATAATGAAATTATTGTCATTCAATTCAGGGATCTCTAACTGGGGATCTTGAAAAGGTTCAAAATTCAGCTCTGATTCACTTGAAATCGTGACTAAGAGATTTTCGAGTGGTGGAAGGTTTGGAGGTTGGAATAAATTCCAAGAAATGATTAATCGGTCATCAAAAAAATCACTAACTTCAGGAGAGGGAAAAAGAAGCATCTCTTTACATGCCTCTCTTAAGATCAGGAAAATATAGAATTTCTTTGTTTCGGTTCAGAATACAGATTTGATTGGAGTTTAATAATTCTAACATTGAATTTATTTTATTATTACTCCAAGGTACCAAACTTTGTATTGCAGAAATTGAAATTTCTCCAAATTTGTTTATTCCTTCAGTGATGAAGGATAAAAAATCACGAACATCTGTAGATAATGTCATCGGTTCAAATAAGAATCCTTCAGGCTTTTTTTGCACAATTTTCCCATTAATTAGAATTTTCATTGCTTTATCTATGTCCTGAATATCACATTGCCACCAGGGTCGGTGTTTGTGAAAAAAGTTTGCTAACCTACTTAATTCAATCGGTTCAAGATAGACTCTCTGATAAGCAATTCCAAAAGATATTAGCTCTGAAGCAAGACGATGGAAAAAATCTTCTTTCCCTATGAATGCAGGTCGTCTGAAGAGAGAAGAAGGGAGAACAGAAACAGGCAACTTCATTTCTCGTTTTAAGCTGAGAAGATAGGTAGCAAGATCTTCAGGAAGAAAATTTGCGGTAGAATACTTCTTTACTCCTTTTTCTAGCTGAGTCTGAACTTCTTTTGATGTATTATCTTCAATCTGTTTGAGCTTTTTACCAAATGCTTTATATCGACCATTGTGATTGTTCTGTTCTGAAATCTCACTAGCCTCCAATTTTGCATGGGAATCATGTCAATAAAAATGTTTTATTCAAGGAAGAATCTATGAACTCACTCTAGTGCAAATGAGCTATCTGATGGTTGAAAGTCTTCACTTAGGTGAAAGTAGAGTGGATCTTACTATTTTGCAAGAATTTCCCCATGCTTTCTCCCAGCTTCCCTTAGAAGGTATAATAGCGGAATATCTTGATATCTTCCATCTGGAAGAGTTCTTCTAATTAGAATTGGGAGAAGACCTTGTTTTATTTCTCGTTCTGAAATTAATAAAGGGTCACCTTGCTCTTGTTGAGCCTCTATTGGGCTATCAGATTTCGATGGATCATCTGCTTCAACTAAGACTGGAGCACCCATAGAAATCTGAAGCGCACGTGCTCCTAAAATACGGGCATACTCGAACCTGGTGAGCATTTTTGGTCCAATAAGAATTTTCTGATTCGCATTGTCATTTATCAAAAAGTAACCAGCCCAATTATTCTAGAGAAAAAAAGACGTGCGCAGACTGTGCTCATCTGAACAGGATGGGAAGGATTTAACTGTAATATATGAGTTTTTTCGCCTTGAATAGTGTTTGATTTTTGTAGAATGGAAAAGACCAGAAAGAGTAAAAGTAGAAAAACGAGCAATCTCTGATATTCTACGAATGGGTTAAAAATAATAAAAAAAAAAGAAAAAGGGGTAGGGAAAACCTAATCGAAGTCTTCGTCGCCCATACCGCCTGGACCACCAGGACCACCAGGACCAGGGCCATCAGTTGATTTTGATGCGATAATGTCATCAATACGTAGAATCATCTGAGCGGTTTCACTGGCCGAAGTAATCGCATGAGTCTTTACACGAAGGGGTTCAATCACATCAGTCATATTACGAACTTTACCCTCGAAAACATCAACACCTGCTTTGTTATTTCCACTCTCATGTTCTGAGCGTAGAGCTACTATGATATCAATTGGATCTAATCCAGCGTTTTCAGCAAGTGTGCGTGGAATCACTTCTAATGCGTTAGCAAAAGCTTGAACAGCGAGTTGTTCTCGTCCAACCAATGATTCGGAGAATTTGTGAAGTTTTCGACTAACATAGGCTTCTGGTGCACCACCGCCAGGAACAATCTTCTTATCTTCGAGTACATTGCGTACAACGCAGATGGCATCATGAATTGAACGCTCAGCTTCATCTACTACGAGCTCCGTTCCACCGCGAATCAGAATCGTAACAGACTTTGCTAACGGACAATCCTCTACAAAAACCATGTCGTCGTCTCCAACCTTGGTTTCGTAGACTGTTCCTGCAGTCCCAAGATCATTTGATGAAAGATCTGGGATATTACTCACGATTTTGGCGCCAGTAGCTTTCGCTAGTTTTTCCATGTCAGATTTTTTCACACGACGAATAGCCATGATATTCTGTTTTGCTAAGAGATGTTGAGCGATATCATCAATACCTTTCTGGGCAATGACTACCTTTGCACCTGACTCCACAATCTTATCTACCATCTTTTGTATCATACCTGCCTCACGATCTAAGAAGTCTTGAATTTTTGAGGGGTCAGAAATGCTGAGTTCAGAGTCAAATTCAGTTTTTGAAACTTCAAAAGCTTCTGCAATTAACGTTATTTTTGGGTTCTCTAAACGTTTTGGCATACCAGAATGAACAACTTCTTTATCCAAAACAATTCCTTTGATAAGAAGGGTTGACTCAATATCCTCGCCTTCTTTCTTTTCGACTTTTATGTCATCGATGTCAATTTTACCTGTACCAGGATCAATGCTTTTAACAGCATCAATTACAATTCTAGCTAGTAAATCACTGGAGCGAGAGACAATTTTAGAACCCATTGTTGTATTAACGAGCTGAATCAGGAGCGAGTCGTTTTCAACAGGCATATCTTTAGCGATTTCCTTAAGATATTCGTTCGCTTTCTCTGTAGCAACCCGAAAACCTTCTACAAGAATTGTAGGGTGAATTTTATCGCCTGTAATTAGCTCTGCTGCATGTTGTAGCAATTCTCCGGCAAAAATCACAACACTAGTTGTTCCATCGCCGACTTCTTGATCCTGAATCTTGGAGAGCTCAACCATCATCTTACCAATAGGATGAGCAATGTCGATTTCTTTTAAAATTGTTGCACCATCATTAGTGATTACAACATCGCCAAAATTATCTACTAACATTTTATCGCGGCCTTTCGGCCCAAGAGCGGAGCGGATTGCTTCAGAAATTACACGTGCGGCTGCAATATTACTGTTAATAGCGTCTCTTCCCGTAGTTCGTGCTGTATCTTCTTTTAAAATAAATACTGGAGTACCTTGAAATGACATTTAATATCCTCCTACATCATTGGGGGCATTCCACCCATACCACCCATACCTGGTGGCATTCCTCCTGGTGGCATACCTGGTGGGCCATCACCCATACTTTTACTAGCAATAACATCATCGATTCTAAGAATTAATTCTGCTGCTTCTCTAGCAGATCGGAGAGCCTGGCGTTTAACACGAAGAGGTTCAATGATTCCAGCCTCAAAAGCATCAACGTTTTTTCCAGTGTCTACATTAATTCCAATATTGGTATTTCCTTTGTCATGAGCTGCACGTAATTCAACTAAGACATCAATTGAATCGAGACCAGCGTTTTCTGCTAAGGTTCTAGGAATGATTTCAACAGCATCAGCAAAAGCATCAACAGCCATCTGTTCACGCCCTTTAATAGTTCCAGCATATTCCTTAAGACTCTTATGTAATTCGATTTCGGGACTACCTGCTCCTGCAACTGCCCAACCATCTTCTAGTACATCTCGTACAACGCACAATGCGTCATGAAGTGCTCTTTCAGCTTCATCAGTCACATATTTAGTACCACCGCGAAGTACAATTGAAACACTCTTTGGATTAGCACAATCTCTAATGTAAATGAGTTTTTCATCACCAATTTGAACTTCTTCAACTCGCCCAGCTTCTCCTAAATCTTCTGTTGATAGGTCTTTTATGCTGGTAACAATCCGTGCGCCTGTAGCTTTAGCTAATTTTTCCATATCAGACTTTTTAACTCGTCGTACAGCCATAACACCTTCTTTCGCAAGAAAATGTTGAGCGAGATCGTCAATACCCTTCTGACAAAGAACTACATTCGCACCTGCTTCTTGAACTTTATCAACCATTTCTTTAATCATGGTTTGTTCCTGATCTAGAAAAGCATCCATCATTGAAGCATCAGTGATACGAATTTTAGCGTCAAACTCAGTTTTCTTTATTTCCAATGCCAGATCAATTAAAGCAATTTTCGCGACCGTTACGGAAGTAGGCATCCGATTATTAACAACTTCTTTGTCAATAACGACTCCTTGGATTAGTTCGGAATCATTCAATCCTTTGCCTTGTTTTTGAATAACAGAAATCATGTCAATATCTACCTTACCTTCTTCCATCACGGATTTGGAAGCTTTAACTGCCATTTCTGCCATGAGATCCTTTGCACCCCCAGTAGACTTGGAATTAAGTGATGTTCTGGCTACATTCTTGAGAAGATCCTCATTATTAGGATCTATTTTAACGGCGATTTTCTGTAAGGTCTCTGCACACTTATCTGAGGCTAGTTTGAATCCTGCGATAATCACTGTGGGGTGTATTTTCCCGTCAAGCAGTTTTTCAGCACGTTTTAGCAATTCACCTGCAACAATAACAGATGTCGTGGTTCCATCACCAACTTCCTGATCCTGGGTTTTTGCAACCTGGACAAGGAGCTTTGCTGCTGGATGTTGA
>JAEOTU010000307.1 GCA_016839665.1 Candidatus Hodarchaeota archaeon | reverse complement strand
TTGGCATCGGTGGAGTTCTTGCAGTAGTAACTTTCTGCTTTGCTCTTAGCTTGATTGCAATAATTATAATCACTTATTATCTATATGAAACCAGTGGATTTTATCATTTCACCCATAAACTGGTTTAGTAACTGATCTGATAGATAAGAAATCTTAATAGAAGTCCTTGATTTTAAAATTCTTCCTCTTTTTTTTATCCAGCAATTGTCTATATCTGAGGGGATCATCGTCAGCTATTTTCTTACTACTCTGTTGAGTTCGGTTAGATCTCTGCTTCTTTACTTTCTGAGAGCAGACTCCTGTGGTAATGTTTAGAGCTGAGGGACGGAATGAGCAAATAGCATACTTGCATTTATAGCCTATACATTCGTCACCCTCTACCATTTTACACAAAATAATTCTCTCGTTTCTCTTTCGTTTAAAGAGTAGGTATTTTTCACTACATCGGAAAAATTTACAAGTCGTTTCGCATAACACGTCGGTGCGGTTGCTTTTTTGCAGGATTTGAACGCTCCAACATCAACACAGAATAAAGAAGAGGATGAAAATATATTGAGCTAAAAGTTTTTTTATTTAATGGTCTTTGACTTCCATTAATACCAACTAATATAAAAAGGTTTATTTGAAGATTTTATAATCTCATCAGTTGTAGCTGGTTAGACATTTCTATTTGTATGTTTTCTTGAGGTTTTCGCGGTGAGTCATTACCTGAAACAGTTGAAAACTCAGAGTTCACGAAAAATTATTCTTTTAGGTCTGTCGCAAGCAGGAAAAACTTCCATCCGTGACGTGGTCTTTGAAGGAAAAGCACCAGAAGAGACGCAAAATTATGCGGCAACCTTGAATTATGAAAGACAGATCGAACAAGTTGCGGATGAACCAATCACGGTCATGGATTTGGGGGGACAGGAAGTTTTCTTGAAACGTTTCTTAAGTAGTATGAGTTCGTTTATATTCAGTAATGTTGCTGTGTTGGTTTTTATCTGTGATATTTCTACATCCGAAAAGTTTCCTGCCTCGTTGAAAGCGTTTGTTGAAGGTGTAAGTCGACTAGAAGAGATGTCAGATGTGCAGCCCGCCATTTATGTCTTGTTACACAAAACAGATCTTATGCCTGACCTCACACAGAGGACAGAAAGAATGGAATTCTTGATGGAAATGTTTCAGGACGCAGCTACTACAAAAAATATCACTTTTTTACAAACCTCTATATATGACAACTCGATTCATGAAGCTTTTAAACGAATAACAGCGGAAGCAAGTGAAATCATTCCTGAAGCGGAGGAAGTTGAAAAAGAAGAGGATTTAGCCTCGATAAAACAACGACTTCGACTAAGGCCAATTCAGCAAATTCTCCATACCCTGAAATTTATGAATCGCTTAGATGAAGTCCTCCTAATGTCGTTAGAGGACCCCAATTTTAGAATTAACGCTTCAGATTTAGAAGACGCTGAAATTCAGCAAATAATTACCCTCCTAGACAAAACAAAAGATTTGAGGTTGGTCACTAGTTCAAAATCTGAATTGAAACGATTGGGTTCGGTGATGATCTATAAAACCAAAGTTCCACCTTATTATTTGTTGGTTCTAATCTCTAGTGATTCAAAATCAATGCTGGAAACTAGAAATATTCAAGAAATTGAAGAAACTGTTAGATTACTATCAAATCAGCTAGAATCTATGCTTAAAACACCAATTTAGAGGAGTATCATTGCATCAAAACCTTATCGCGTTAGCGGGATTATCCCATTCAGGAAAAGATCTTTTATTTAACCAGTTGATGAAGCTGGGTATGTCTGAACCTGATCTAAATATAATTCAAAATGTGATCTATTATGATTGGTTAAGTACTTCTTCTAAGAAGAAAGAAGAGGTGTTCATTGAGAATCTCCTCCCTGCAATTCGTGAAAAAATCTTGATGAAATTAAATACTCTGATATACATCCATGATATCTCATATCAGCGATATGATGATATTACTGATGACTTTGAAGAAATTACTTCAGCTGTAAGTGCTGTAAATAAACAGTATAAAGTAATTCTTCTACTAAATCGCGGACATTTAATTCCTAATGAAGCTGAACGGAATAAAATAAAGAACAATCTTACAGCTCGATTGCAACAGGTTTTTTTGAAAGAAATTCCCTCTTACATCGTTTCCCTAAAAGGGGCAGATGAAACAAGGCTAACAAACATGATTTTTACGCAAATTATTAACAAATCATCCGATTTTGCAGAGGAACTCCAAGAACAATCTTTAGGGGAACAACTAAATCTTGACGAAGAAAAACAACGTCTAATCAGAACCTTTTTGGGGGAGAAAATGGAATCACTTAGCTTTGCAGGAGCTTATTTATTATCTCAAAGACATGAAGTGATATTAGCAGTCGGAAGAAGTCAAGCATGGCAAGAAAAAGTCGGCCCCCAAATAATTCGTATGTTGGATCAGTATGGCGCTTTTGAAATTTCCCCAAATGCAAAGACAAATATCCTTAGAATAGAAGATTTCATAATGATTACTCAAACAATCACTACAGAAATAAAATTAATATTAATAGGAAGAGAATCAATATTTAAACTCAATTCTGAATCCTATTCTACAATCGAACAGATATGCCTTGAAATGGCAAATGATCTTAATTCAAAGCTGCAATAGA
>JAEOTU010000306.1 GCA_016839665.1 Candidatus Hodarchaeota archaeon | reverse complement strand
GAGAATGAAGTATCATACTGCAGTAAAATCCCAGGGAAAATGCATGCCTGTGGACACGATGCTCATGTTTCCATGTTACTAGGAGCAGCTCACATTCTGTTTAAATACAAAGATCACCTTCAAGGCAAATTAAAGATATTATTTCAACCTGCAGAAGAAGGAGGAGCAGGTGGTGAGAAGGTAGTTGAAGAAGGACATCTTGATGATGTAGATGTTATATTTGGTATACATGTATGGCATGAACTACCAGCAGGTGTAATAGGAACGAGAAAAGGGCCCATGATGGCTTCTGCTGATGATTTCTTAGTCACTATCAAAGGAAAAGGAGGGCATGCTGCTGCTCCGCATCAAGCTGTTGACCCCACAGCGGTCTTAGTAGATATATATAATGCTCTTCAGAAATTAATCAGCAGAGAGATAGATCCTTTCGCAAATGCTGTCTTAACAGCGCCTATGTTTGAAGGGAGCGACGCTTTTAATGTGATCCCTCCTCAAGCAACTTTAAAAGGAACTTTTAGAACCATGGATCCTAAGGTTCGCAAACACATTATCAAACGAATGAAAGAAATTGTACAAGGATATAGTCAAGCTTGGAGATGCGAAGGTAAGGTCGATTTGGGTATTATTGCTGCTTATCCACCATTGTCAAATGATGCTCAAACTGTCGACGAACTAACTGATATACTTCATGAGTTGGACACTGTTACGACAATGGAACCTACCATGGGAGGAGAAGACTTCGCTTTCTACCTTGAAAAGACAAAAGGCGCCTTCTTGGGACTAGGAATATACAATGAAGAAAAAGGAATAACTTACCCCCATCATCATCCCAAATTCGATGTTGATGAATCGGTGTTATGGAAAGGAACAGCTATTCACGCACTTTTAGGCTTCTATTCATTATTCACCAGTTCTAAATGAAGTTTAAGGGATTATTTTCAAGAGGAACCCTTTTTTCTAACCAGGAAATAAGTAATCAAGATTCCAAGGATGAGGAAGACAGACGTTCCTCCAGTTAAAGATCTGGTGGTTGTTACCGGTAGAGAAGAACTGATTAAAGTCGTTGTATTGAGTTGACTAGTGACTGTCGAAGTTGGTCTTTCTCCAAACCAATAACTCCCAACAAGTGGAATATGATCCGACCAAGTTGGAGACCTAATTGGGTCGTAAATCCGATCTGTAGAATTTATATCGTCCTTTTTGTTAGCAGAAACAAATTGGTAATCAATCCGTCCATATGCAGTGTAATTTGCGTCAGGATGAGTGTCAAAACAAGTCCAACCTGGTTTATTAGGATGAGACACTCTAAAAGTATCAATAAAACTATTATTTAACATTATTTCCACAGGAAAGGTTCCTGATTGCTCTTCTGTCCATGTTTCTGAGTAATTCCAATTAGGTTGGATTATGGGGTCATCTACATCCACTGGTGAGTAACTATTGAAATCACCCATTACAAAAACAACTGCATTAGGGGGTAGTCCATTGATAACACCCATAAGCGCCAAAATTTGGCTTTCTCTCGCATCACGGTCATTCACGGTGTTCCCCGACTTTAAGTGAACACCAAAGATATCCACGTTTTCATTATTGATGTTAATACAGGCATGACCAAATACTCGATTATTTGTTCCTAAGAGGAGTGCTTCACATTCAAGAAAGGGAAATCGACTAAGGAAAGCAATAGCTGGACTACCTCCCGTTGTTGTTACATATCCAGTATAGTTCTCTTCCTCAGGCCAATGATATTCATTTAACTTATTCACATAATGATCAAGGTATGTACTTTCCCAATAAGCTGCTTCATTGATCACAATAATGTCTGCATTCTCCTCTAATATTGGATCCAACCACTCATCATTTCTACTTGATCCTTGACCCCCATTCAGAATATTAAAACTCATTATCTTGACTAAATTTCCTTCAGTACTATCTTTAGTATCGATGTGATAAGAGTAATGTATTAATGGTTCAGGTGTTGCTGATAAGGTGACAGAGAGAGTCAATAAAAAGATAAAAGAGAGAATTATCATCATTAAAATTTCGTTATTCCTCTTTTTTTGTATGTGAAAAATATTCATTTTATTCACCTATCTTGAGAAATAGTGCTTAATCATCTATTTGATCTATCATACGGTCTACTTCTGGAATGCTTTCACCAGTTATCTTGTGTAATTGACTATAGACTGTTTTTATATGAGATACATCCTTTTTTATTGTTTCCTCGGCACCTGGACGCATTCCTAAAGCATCGGCTCCGTCGCTCAGAGACACCACAATTGAAAATAACCTTCTCAAACAAGCAATGACATCAAAAAACTCAATATTTTCCACCTGAACTCCGCTAATCGACTCATACTCTCTTAAAATAAAATCTCTCATTTGAGATCCATTATACGAACTTGCTAATAGACAAGTCCAAGCAAGATCTACTCGAAAATCAGTTACTTCCCACGAACCCCAATCAATGACGAATGGCTTATTATCAGACTTTCTGATAATGATATTATACGGATGGAAGTCATAATGAATAACAGAGAATCTTAGGGAATTAATGGTGGAGTGTTGGTTTTCTAGCCACTTTATTACAGGTAAAAATCCAGGTTTTTGATAAGAATCAACAATAAAATCACGATATTTTGTCAAAACTGATTCGAGATATCTTTGGGAGAGATACAGAGATGTATCGGGCACCAATCTTGTCCAATCGAGTTTGTGTAAGTCAACAAACAAGCGTACAAAATCTTTTTGGCCTTCTGAAGAATTGATTACTTCTTCTCCCATTGGAGAACCATCGATTCGCTCCATAATGACGAAAGGTTGTTTGAAGGGAGAATCGTCTCGTTCTAAAAGGAATACTTCTGGCACTGGATACTGAAGTTTATGCAACTTTTCCATAACTTCAAACTCTCTAGACGATTTTTGATAAGCATCGTTTCCTGGATAAACTCTCAGGATCAGATCATGAGACACTGGCGAGTTTTGTGTTTCGTACTCCAAGTTAAATGAATAGACTTCTGTTTCCCATCCCTCAGTGATCCTGTTAAAGTCTTTAATTATTGTATTCAAGTAGGATGGAAATTTACTATTGTAAAAACCCAGTAATTGTTTTTTCATTTCGGGTTCATCAGACAGCATTCTGTATCTCCAATGTTAGATTGTTTTTACGACTCCTGAAAAAGGTCTTATCTCCGATTGGGGTCATATAATATCTGTGTTTTGCATAATCTTGAGATAAGTGTCGAGATTGGGATTCGTAACTACTTCATAATTTGGTGAACATGAAGTTAGATCCATATTCTCTAAATGCTTCTTAAAGTATACCGTAGATTCTGAATCATTATCAACTAAGATACTATGACGGTTTTCTTCAACACATACTCTTCCCGTAGTTCCAGAACCAGCAAAAAAATCGAGTACGAGAGACCCTGGATAGGAAAGACCTCTAATAATACGACGAATCAACTCGATGGGTTTCTGTGTGGGATGTCCTACTCGTTCCTTAGCATTGGAATTTAACCGCCCGATTTGCCAGACATTTGTTGGATTTTTCCCTTTTTCAATGCTGTCTGGGTTAAGTCGTTTGTCCCGCATGTATAATTTCTTTGTCCTTTCGTCAAAGGGGACTCGAACTGCATCTAAATCAAAGTAGTACTTTTTGGTCTTCGCAAACCAAAGAATTTCTTCATGACGATTAGCAAAAAAACGATGAGCACTCATGCCATTACGATAATACCAAATGATCAAGTTAACAAACCTTAGACTAGTGTGGTGCCTTAGGTAATGCATTACCTCTAATAAATCCCCTTTCTTCAGGGTTTGGTACTGGAAGCCACCAAAAATAACAAAGTTTCCTCGAGGCGATAAAATTCGCTCTATCTCATCTAACCAGAGATGTGCCCAGTCCATATAATCATCGAAAGTATCCCATTGGGCTAAGTCAATATTGTATGGGGGATCAACTAAAGCTAGTTGGATAGAGGAGTCAGGAACTCTTTGAAGAAACTCCAAGGCATCCTCAATAAACCAAGCGTGATAAGTTTTCTCAGGTATGTTATACTCCACATACGAGCTGTGTTTTGCTCCTACTTTTTGTAATCGGTTCATCATTTGATGAGCAGAATTAAAATGGGATCGATTGGGCATCAGGAAAGCCTTCAATATCTTCCTTCAGTTTCAGACAAAGACTGTTTTTCGAGCATAAAAGAACAATATTTAAATTGTTTGATTTCTGTAAGTTAAGAATCTCAAATTCTAAGTGAGTGAGTGGAAAACATGTCAAACGAATACGAATTTAAAAAAGAAGAAGAACTCTTAATCACGAGAGTTTTCTATAAGGGATTTGCAATAGCAATCATCATCCTTCTTGCATCAATAAGTGATTTTTTTATCATCTTCATTGATACTACGAATTTTCAACTGATAAGATCTGGAATCTACGCTTTACAAGATTTGTTGCTAGTTGGAGTCGGTGTAGCCTTTTTATTTCCTTTGAGAAATTTCAGGAATACTGTCAAAACATCAGGAAAAGACATAGAAGAAATGATTCAAGGAATGGGAAAAATGGTTCTTGGTTTCAAGATAATGATTATCTGTTTAATTCTCACTGCTGTGATGGGAATAATTGTAATATTCTTTTAGGAGGCGTTAACTTTGAGTTATGAATTCACCCAAGATCAGAACGTTGTTATTACCAATTTAGCTAATTACATGAGAATCACAGCTTATGTAACAGTCATTGTAGGAATTATTGATTTGTTAGGCGCGATTAGTAAAGCAGCATACCTCAGTATAGTCTTTTCACTGTCCATAATCGCAATTGGATTGGCCTTTTATTTCCCGATTGATAATCTAAAACGAATTGTTGAAACAGAAGGATCAGATATTAAAGAATTAATGCAGGCTTTTTCAGATCTTAATAAGGGTTGGACTATTGTAATTGGTGTTCTGCTACTTGCTGCATTTCTCTCGGTCCTCAATAGCATTTTGAGTTTAATTTCAGTTTAAATTTTGCTTTCGTACTGCAATATTTCGATCCAATGATTATTTTTCACCAAAATCACCCTGAACTTGATAATTTAGGTTTGTTTTCAGGTGGATTAAGATGGACGATAGATGAAGCCTTGTCTGCAACAGTAATAAGTTCACGAAGAATTTCTTGAGAGATACTGGGATTTTTAAATTCATTGAGAGTATTGTATTGTTCTAGAAATTCTTCCTTTGAAAGGTCTTGATCCCGTAACTTACCCAGTAATTGATAACTACGTGTCGGTCTCTCAACCCATCG
>JAEOTU010000305.1 GCA_016839665.1 Candidatus Hodarchaeota archaeon | reverse complement strand
CTCGTTTTCTTTTTCTTTTCTTGTGATGTCACCAGAACTCTTAATTGTTTGCATCTAATTTTGTTTAATAGACTACTGAAGATGATCAGAATTGCCAGAAAACCTTTCATCCTGAGTTACTTGTCCATCTTTTAGTTTGATGACTCTCATTCCATCTCGGAGTTTAGTTAAGTCATGTGTTACCATAATAATTACGGGGTTCCACTTTGGATCTTGATTAATCTGCATCAAAAGCTGAATAATAGCATCTCCAGTCTCACTGTCCAAGTCACCTGTAGGTTCATCCGCAAGAATTATCCTTGGTTTATTTATTAAAGCACGAGCGATGCAGACTCTTTGTTTTTCTCCACCTGATAAGTCTTCAGGCACATGATACAATTTCTCCTCAAGCCCTACAAGTTTCAAAGCTTCGATCGCTCTTATTTTCCGAGTTTTAGGAAGGACATTGGCAATAAGCAATGGCAATTCAACGTTTTCAAGAGCCGTCATTGTATCAATCAGATGAAAATGTTGAAAAACGATACCAATCATCTTTCTTCTTAGTAAGCTTAACTCATCCTGAGTTTTATCTACTAAACTTTCCCCTTCAAGCGTTACAATACCTTGGGTTGGTTTTTCCAAACCAGCGACTAAGGATACGAATGTAGATTTCCCAGAACCCGACTTCCCTAGGATTGAAAGGAATTCTCCTGATTCAATCCTTATTGAAATACCTCTTATCGCATGAACCAAGGTATTTCCACTACCAAAGCTTTTAGTAAGATTTTGAGTTTCAATGATAGGATCTTGACTTATACTTGTCATTAGAAAGCCTCATACCGATTCAAAATAACCTTTTCCATCTTTAACGGAAAATCGTATATATTTCCCAAGTTTCAATTCTTGCCTAATTGCTTCAGGAATCCGCACATTGCCAAATTGATCTACAAAAGATACCTCCTCTCGCTCTACTCTCCGCCAATCAACTGTAGGATCACCTGTGATTGAGCGTTTGATATTCCCTAGCTGCCCATCAAGAATTTGATAGGCTTGAGATGTCATTCGCTCAAAACGATAATCATGTGTCACAACAACGATTGTAAGTTCAAATTCTTTGTTTAAGTCTTGAAGGTATCCAATGATTTCAAAGGTAGTATCATTATCTAGCTCTCCTGTGGGTTCATCTGCTAATAGTACCTTTGGTTTATTGGCTAATGCGACAGCTAAGCTTAAACGTTGCGCTTCGCCTCCAGAAAGCTCAAATGGCTTATGATAACGCCTATTTTTTAATCCTAGAGCTGACAATAGTTCCTCACTCCATTCCTTTTGGTTTGTTTTGGAAAATCCTGAGATCTTTTGAGCCAATACTATATTGTCTTCTGCAGATAGTCCTGGAATAAGATTTCTTTCAGGATGTTGCCATAAATAGCCAACAATTCGACGTCTATATTCATCTAAATAATAACCTGAAAGTGAATGAACTGGAATATCCCCTATGAATATTTCACCAGCAGTTGGAGGAAATATTCCACCTAATACTTTAAGTAAAGTAGATTTTCCTGCTCCACTTGGCCCTATAATAGAGATTAGACTTCCAGGAGGAATATCCAGCTCTATCCCCCTCAACGCAATGAATCCTGAATCTATTGCAGGATCGTCATAGACCATAAGTAAATCCCTTGTTTGAATACCATAACTCCTTTCAGTTTGAGTAAGTAATAATTTTAAATCATCCATTTTCATCACTCTGTCCTTAATATTGAGCCTACATACTTCGATGAGATTCTTCGTGTAGGAAGTAATGCTGAAATTATCCCTGTAACGAGAATTACTATAATATAGGCGATTAAAAAGTCAATCGGATAATATATCTCGTACGGCGTTACTCTAGATCCTAGAAGGGCTACTCGAATCATAAAATCAGCAATAATTACTCCTAACAGTGATCCTGTGACAATACCTGAAAAAAGTATAATTAAGGATTCCAAGAAAAAAAGCCGAAATATCTGATTTTTTACCATTCCTAGCGAGCGATAAACTCCGATCTCTTTCTGTCTTTGTGCTAAAGTTAAGAATAAGAAGAAAGTGATTGCAATCAATGAACTGAGGAACGATATTACAAGCATGGCCTGAAAGGAAGAAAGAATACTAATGTAAGCTGGAGAACTTATTTCTTCGTTCAAATCTTCTGAAATAGATTCGATAGAATATTTGTTTGTGTCTAAAGTATTTCCTAACTGTTCAAGTACAAATGTGTGATTTCCATCATCTTCTAATTTTATATACGTACGCGTTTTAAAGTGTTCTACAGGAAAAACCTCTAAGAACTTTAAAGTAGTCTTATAATCAATTGCAATGGGAATGATATCATTGGATCGCCCTAGATTCAAAGTTTCGTCTATTAAAATAGGAAAATATTGAAATGCCCCAACAATTTCTACATTCATTTGGAAATTTTGACTAATCATAGGCAAATTATCCCCCATTTCCCTTCCAAGATTCTTCTTTGTGATTTGATATACTAGAACAGAAGTATTTTCAGTCATACTCGAAATTAAATCACTAAGAGGTTTAGAAGCATAAGAGTTCTTCCAAAAAGCAGATGCGGCAAAAGTTGATCTATTAATACCAAGAAAAATATAGGTCAAACCGTTTAAATCTCTGATTAAACCGTAAGATACTTCACTTATGGAGTAAACTCCTTGGATGTCTTTAATAGAATCCCATTCAGGATTATTTTGTGGATTTAGATTTGTAACCACAATATCTGCTCCAATATCATACCCAATAGCCTCTTCAGCATTTCCTTCTAATGTCACAGGTACAATAAAAAAAGATATACTCAACATAATCCCTAGCATTAACAACGAAACAAGTTTTGATGACGAAAATTTCTTGTTCTTTAAATTCCTGGTTGCAAGGGCTAAAATGTTGGTATTCCTATACCAAATAAGTCTTGAAAGGTTCCCAATTATTCCTGAAAAATATCGTGAGACTAATAAACTCGCGCCGATGATAATTGCTATAAGACTAAAAGGAGCGATGGATGTCAAGGAAAAACTAAGGATTTCAGCGTATTCTTGTGGTATATGGATAAAATTTAATGCGAAATATTGAATTAATCCTAAGCCAAAAAGAAAGATATCTAAGTGCAATTTTTGCCAGAGGGGGAGGCTTTTCTCCTCAAACAGCTCCTCATCAGTTATTTGGGTCTTGGAAAGATGAAGAACAGTAAATATGTTTAGGTCAAGACTAAAAATTAGTCCAATAATTGGAATTTGCCAGTACCAATTAGTAGGAATGAGTGGAAAGATTGTAGGGTTGTTAAATTCTAGAAATCCACTTGTTTTCAATGAAATTATAGCCCATGGTATTGCTAGTATCATTCCAACAACGATTGAAACAATACCAGAAATAATCACCTCAGCAAATAAAATCCCTGCAACTTGAACCTCGGAGGTTCCCCTAAGTTTTAAAATTGATATTAAATTCTTCCTACGTAAATGGACAAGATTGATAGAGAAATAGACTAAGTATAATCCCAGAGCAATTATAGGTCCTATTGATAATAAGGTGGTTGTTTTTACACGATTTATTGTCGAAATACAATTATCTACTTTGTGTTTCAGATATGTTAGTGCATAACCATCAATTCCTCCCATGAATAAATCATTATCAGCCTTTAACTGAATTTTTCGTAAATCTCTGCTCAAATCTTCTATTGTTATCTCAGAGAGAGGAGGAATATCTATAAAAAAATGAACCTTCAGGTGAAGAGTATCAGACCTTGGTTCTGCAAATTGATGGAACATCTTCCAGAAAAGGTCTTCAGAAACAAGAATCATGAACGATTCCATCTCTAAATTTCCTTGTAATTCGTAAAAGTCATTAATTTCGTTTTCTAATAATATCGTGGTTGAATTAATTGGGAATGGGGTAATATAACTGAATTGTTGATTTACATACACTACGATGGGAAGGGAGTTGTTTAAGTCTTCATAATTAATACCTGTTCCTAGATTTTGAGAAAAAATACCTATAGCAAAATTATTTTCCACTGTTAAAGGCCCCTCATACCGAAAATAAGTAGAAAGGAAAGCAAGTTTTTCTTGTGTTAACATACCAACCGAGATTTCCTCTTGTACATTGGGTTGACTAGAAATCTCGCTAGTACGGATTTCGACGGGAAAACTCCCTTCTGATCGAACGTATTTTATGTTGTACTGATAGAATTCAATACTTCGATTTCCAACGGATTGATAATCCGAAGCAGTTTCATTAAAACTTGACGCAGCAATTCTAGTAGAGTAAGGAAAGATTGTAAGTGCCGCGGGATCCTCACCCTTCATTACATCTTGAAAAATTATATCTTGATACGTACCGAGGAGTAAAAAAACCTGAGACAGTACAATTATAGAAAAAACTAATCCAAATATTGAGGCAAAGATATATTTTTTTGATAATTTGAGATATTTTAGAACTACCCATCCAGATAAATTAAAGAACTCTGTCCACATCCGCTTATTTTTATTAATAGATACGATCTCGTAAATTACCAATACCATAAAGAATAATACAGTTATAATCAAAATTATGTCCAATTCAAAAAAGATGAAAAGAATGAACATGTTTAAGAAGATTAGCAGTATCTTAATTTTGAGAGGAACTCCATTATACTTGCTTCGGTGTCTGCTTTTTTCGTTTTGCATGCTTCGACACATCTTAAAAAAGTTTAATATTGTATATATTCATGAAATTTGTTTTTAAAGTTTTTCATAGAGACAGTCAATAGGCCTACATTGTATAACATCAAAGAAACATTTGAATAAAACGATAGACTTAAAGACAGGGATTATAATGAAAACATTTTCCAAGATTTAAGAGACTGTAGCACTTACAGAAAGCAAGTTACGATTCAAGAATGGTTTGAATAGTAAATAAATTCCAGTATGACTGTCACAAAGCCGAAAACAGAGTTATGAGGAAAGTACAATATAACAGATAACACCTAGCAATAATAATCCCTCAAAAAAAACTTAATTTCGATTTTCAGTTACGTTTACAGAACTATTCTATTTTTTGCGTTTCATAGCTCTTTTTTTCTGCTTTAATGCCATATCAGTCATAAATGCTTGAGATGTATAAGCGCTTTCTACTTCCGCTGTGGATAATTCCTTTAATCCCTCAACTTCATCCATTTCAGAGGATGTGAAACCTTTCTCCATAGCATAAGCAGTACTTGCAGATGCGTGTCGTTCTGTTCGGGTTTCTGTTCGTTGTAAATAGAAATGTGAAGTCATATGGATAACTTCCCCTTTCCCAACGTTAAAAGAGACGACAATGGGAGCTTCCCCATATTTTTCTTTCATTTCTTGAGAGGTCACCAGAACTTTGACTTTTTCCTGGTCCATAATTTGAATAGGATAAGACGATCCTTCTAGCCACCACTGAGGATCATCCGTGTTATCAATCACGTTCTTTATGAAAGAATCGTCTCCTCCTTCTAAGATTTCAACCCGTACAACATCATCGCGAGTCGCCACGTTATTATATTTAACAAAACCAGGAAAAGCCACTTCAAGGACATTTAATAACGACCAATCTGTGGTTACAAGCATTCCCCCTGATTCAACAAACCCCTGAATTATCTTCATCCCTTTTTCTCTTATGCCTGTTCCTGGACAATTAATGAAAAGAAGTTGATCAGGATTTATTTCTAAACTATCCACTTCTGACGGGGAAATTACTGTATGCGGAATTTCAGCCATATGAAAATTTACTTGTGCATGATCATATGTCCCCGTTACGACTATGATATCTGATTCTTCGATGTCATCCAACAACTCCAGATCTTCAGGTCGTTCCTTTTCAAGTCGTTTTCGTAATAATTTGGAGGAGGCCTCGTAAGCTTTTTTCATCCGAGGATCCCCCTTTGTTTCTTGCTCATCAACCATGTTATGTTCTCCTGTAGGTAAATTCTGGTAAGAACGATCAATTAAATAAATAAGTTAAGGTATAACAAAGGCTAAAGCTTAAAGCGGTTCATTTCAGTTACGAGTTCTTCACTTAATTTTGTCAACTCATGAGCTGCGGAGGCTAATTCAGTCATCGCAGCTGTTTGCTCTTCACTCGCAGCAGCAACTTCTTCACTACTCGCAGAAAATTCCTCTGACTGAGCAGCAAATTGTTGGAATGTTTCTTGAATCTGATTTACTGATTTCTTAATGTTCTCCGTGATTTCGATTGTTAAATTAGAAATACTATTGCTATTCTCCTTTGTTTCCTCTGCTAATCTTCGAACATTATCTGCTACAACTGCAAAACCCCTCCCATATTCCCCTGCACGAGCCGCTTCAATCGCAGCATTTAAAGCTAAAATATTTGTTTGTCCCGCAATGTCATTAATTGTGCTCGAAGTATCCTCGATTGTTTCTAATGTATTATCGATAGATTTAGACATGGATTCTATCTCCTGAGAACCCTTAATTGCGAACTCGGACATTTGGGATGCTCCCCTTGATACTTGAGTGATGGTTGAAGCAATCTCCATGCTTAACGCATTTACTTCTTGGCTTAAAGTTGCTAACTCACCCGAAGATGAATCAACCTTGATAGAGGAATCTTTAACCAAAGAAATAATTCCACGCAAATTTCCTATCGCTGAAGAATACGATGACTGGATTTTTTTTATTTCATCTCTTCCTGAGTAAACAGTTTCCTCTCCAGACTGGAATGAAAGGTCTTTTTCACTAATTTTATCAGCAGTTTGAATCAGAGATTCTAACGGTTTTGTTATTGTTCTGGTAAATAATAGAGCAAAGCTGATTGCTAGGACAAGAGAAAAAGTTATTGTGATTCCATTTGCAAACATTTTATTAGAATACTCTTGGTGTATTGTCCTTGCGACTTCGTTATCAACTTGGTCTTTAGCAAAGGTGTTTAAATCTCTAGTACCGATTGTAGTAACTAACATAGTCATACCTAAAGGTACTAAACCTACTATCAGCAATGCAATAAGAATTTTGAATCTCATACCGCGACCTTGGATAAAATTAAGGGACCTACTCATTTTTTTTGTCCAGCCTGTAAATAGTTGAATATCAAACTAGAAGAATTCATTAAAATTGTCAGCAAAGGAAGTTTATAAATATTCATAAATCATTTCAATCAGCGTTATTGATTATCTTGAAGTAAATTCCAGTGATTTTTATCAAACAACCTAAAATTAAAGATTATGCCGATAAAAATTAGTTAATGATTTTTTTGATTGAGAAGTACAATGCCCCTATCAGTTGACTTTTATACTGAGGCAAGGATTAAGAATTTGGTGATTCGATGAAACTAGGTGGTTTCAAAGAATTTTTACAAGAACGAAAGCTGGACCAAAATAAAATAGCTGCAGCTATTGATATCATCAATGAGTTTGATGAATTGCTATCCAAATCCAAGAAATCAGTTGAAAATATAACCTATAACGATCTTCATAATTTTTCGGCCTATTTGATTGAAAAAAAGAAAAATTCCTTTGATAATTATGTTAATCTCCTTCGATTCGGGTACTTTAAGGATAATAAACAAGTGATTATTGCATCCATGGAAGTTATTGATGGAGGCGAAGTCATTGAAAATTTCTCAAAACGATTAGTTGAGGAGTTTAGTGAAGAGGTAAGAAATGAAATCTTTGATGATATTGAAATTCCTCCATTAGGTCTTCATCCTACCAAAAGACCAGAAATCACTAGAAAACTAATTGAGAGATTTATTTCAAAAGTTGATCACGACAAATGTATTGCCTTCCTTGCAAATGGATTAAGAGATAAATACACGGATTCTTATAAACCTGCCCGAGAAAAATTTCTGAAAGCAAGAAATATTGATGAGTTCTTGGAAATTAAAAGCCAAGATTTCATTGAAACTCTAACCAAACATCGAGATGAAGACTCTTTGTTCTTTACGCAAGAGATTGATGATAGTGTACTCAAATTTATCAAAAATCAACAAGGAATGACAGAAGCTGGAATCCGTGAAGGAAATAAAGTAATTATAACAAAAATCCCTTACATGGCTAAACAATTTCTCAGTGAAACTGATGAAAAGAAGAAAAAATATTACTATTGTCACTGTCCTTGGGTTAGAGAAGCACTTTTAGAGGACGATCAACCTGTTGATCCAATTTTTTGTAATTGTAGTGGTGGGTATTACAAAAACTTTTGGGAAGCTGTTTTAGATCGACCTGTCAGGGTTGAATTATTGAATTCTGTTCTCAGGGGAGATGAAGTGTGTAAATTCGCTTTACATTTACCACAGGAAATCGTTGATGCGATCTAAAATTCGATTTAACGAATGAAGATATTAAATGTTCAGTCTTCTGATTCAATCACAATTTTGGAAGAATCACCCGCCTATAAAGTAAAATCTTTAAGAACTATATTTCTTAGTCTACCTAGATTATAAATGAACCAAACGTGGTATGAATTATGAGCGATGTAAGTAGTGGATTAATAAAACTGGCTTATCGTGGTTTTGCAGGATTTTTTGTCTTTCTTTTTATGTTTATTTTTGGCGTGGTCGGTCTTGCTCTTGGAATGGCTGGAGGAGTTGTCACAGCTCTGTCTTGGATTCCTTTAGCTTTCCCCGAGATATTAAATGAAGTTAATATTGTTGTAATTGGTGGTCAGGGCACTTCGGATCCAATTATCGCTACTCTAGCTTTATTACTTGCTGGTCTTGTCCTTTTAGCAGTTGGTTTTTTCTTCCTTGCATTAACCTACATGATCGGAAAAGGGGCAATTATTGTTGATAAAGAACTTGCAGGGATTGTAGACAATGCTTTTTCTGGCTCTGGAAAGGATCGAATAGCCCGTTTAGAACGGTTAGCTTCATTACGAGACAGAGGTATTCTTACTGATAAAGAATTTGAGCGTGAAAAAGCATTAATTCTCGGGTCACAGACACATGATGTTAGGACTCAAGAACCATCTAAAAAAGATCAATACTAGAACCATTTTTTGAAAGCACAAAATCCAAGATTTGTATGAGGGAGGATCTCTTTTTTTCTTAACTTTTTGACCATAATTTATTTCAAAAATGCATTTCAAAAGTTATTGATATCACCAATATCATGGATAAAAGATGAGGAGAATTCAGGATGGTCAGCAAAAAGGTACCAGAAATTGATATTCTTCGAGTAATAGCCATCCTAATTGTCATGATCCTAATTCATATTCCACATGATTACGCTTATAATATCTATATCGAGATTGATGCGTTTACAGGATTTTTGATTAATACTTTGGGAATTCATGTGGCTATGGGATCGTATGTATTCCTTTCTGGATTCGGTCTCTACTTACAGAAAAGCAATCGGAATATCAATACCTATGAAAAACTAATCATTTTTTTGAAGAAAAGATTCCTGAGGATATTTCCACTCTACTGGCTTGCTTTATTTTTATTCATTATAATGTTTGATTATGTTGATTACAATATCTTGTATCTACTAGCTCACTTTTTAGGAATGCAAATAATTTTTGCTCCTCTCTTTGATTTTCCAATATTTACTCTTTGGTTCATTGGTATAATTGTCATATACTATTTTATTTTCATAATTCTTAGCTCTTTAGGTTCTATTAGGAAAATTATTCTTGGATCAATAGCTATCTTATTTTTTTTCTTAAGCCTCAACTTTATTTTTGGCATTGTCGAATATAGATTTTTTACGTATTATCTTATTTTCATTGTTGGTATCGTTGCAGCTGATATTTACGGTTCACCCCAGTTTGACTTAATAAAAGAGCCCCTAACAAATAAACATAGTTTAATCCCCACTATTAGCATAATTTTTTGTGTAGTCTTAAGTGGATTATTATATATTACTTTAACACAATTTAGTTATACAACATTCACTTCAATATACAGAACTACTCAATTAAGAATAATCTTTGACCAACAACGTGATTTCATCGAATTAGCGATAGCATTCATACTTGTCAATCTGATAATACTTACATTTATTACATTTATTCTCTCCCTCTTTTATTTATTAATCAAGGTAACTTGTTTAATCTTCAATGAAAAGCGTGTTCGCAATATCTTGTCTCTATTAGCGTACTCAACATATAGTGTTTATCTCTTCCATCGGCCTTTCTTTGCTGCATTTACCCATATCATGGTAAAAGTTTTAAACATTGATGTGTTCGCTAGAAACTTATTCCTTCCATATCTAATAGTCACGATTCCCTTCATTTTGATCATCGGATTTTTCATTCAGAATACTGTAGATAAAAAGATCCTACCAATCCTTGATCAATGGATTTCTAGAAGAATCTATAAGGAAAAATAGGTCTTAAAACCAATAATCCCCAAAATAGATTGATTATTTTGAAGGGGTATTAGCAAAATTTTGTATTGATCCGCTATTTCATTATTTCCTCTTTTTATGGATAATGAGTGATATTATTAACAATCCTAAGATCGGAACAACATGTATACTCACAGTGTCACTTGTATCTGTTTCAGTATTACTTGGAGCTGTAGTTGAATTCATTTTAGTAGTGGATAATTGAGTGGTTGTAGGAAAAGTACATTTCCCCTTCATCAATGATTCTAAAGAGCAATTATATTCCCCTTTTGCTAATTCCTCTGTTAAATTGACAATTGCCACTTCGTTAAAATTCCTATTGCGATAAATGTAGATATTACCATTTTGTATATCATAAATATTTGAGTAAACAGTGAAGGATTGATTAATTGATGACAAAATTTGCTTAAAATATTCAATTGTGATGTTTTCTTCCCCCTCAATTTCATCAAGCATTTGTTTTGCTGTGTCGT
The DNA here is from genome assembly GCA_016839665.1 of Candidatus Hodarchaeota archaeon. The sequence continues at coordinate 2,602 of JAEOTU010000305.1, read as the reverse complement.
ATCTCCAGCAAGGAAAAGGATCGTTGATGTTAAAATTTGTCCCATGAAGATAAATCCCTTGTTTTCGAGTGAAACTCAATTCATGATCGTTTCCTGCGGAAACTAACATTGCCTCACCGTACTTATCCGCTACTAAGTACTGTTTGTGCCAACGAGTCTCAAACTGGTACTGAGATAGCAGTTCAATAGTATCATTAACTGTTGCACATTTTTCTAGTACAAACGGTCGCACCTGTTCACCAGAAAATTGGGGTTTTTCTGAGTGGTTTTTCAGAACTGATAAAGGAACATCCGCCCCATCAATAAATAATCCTTGATCATTTAAACCACACTGCACATAAGTCCAACCATTAGGAACTCCTTCAATTACTCCAAATAATATTCTACCAAATTTTCCTTCTGAGGAGGGATAACACCATATATGTGAGTTCTGGTGTTCAGTGTCTTTATTATTAGCAACAAGAATTGCATTGCCATGTGAAGCAGTGAAATGTGAACAACCTCTCACATTAATAATAACTGGTATTATTGTAACTGTCCACATTATCAATAAAATAATCAATCTGTTTCTCTGTTTCATTCTTTATATCACCTAAGAAGATGAACGAATATTAAGCTAATCAAATAATGATTGATGGAAAATGACCCGAGTTTGATTAGTTGTCAATTAATCTTGATGTAATTACTTTTCAAGTCATTGATGAAACGTTATACTAGTTCATTTAGATTATTCGTGATCCTTTCAATACCTGTGAAAATTCATAAAAAGGTTATTATACCTGCAGTTCTATTCTTTTAACTCAGCATGAAACTCCTAGATAAGAAAATATACTTCGTAATGTCACCCCATATTAATTATTATCATTCATACCGGGGGGATTCAATAGGAACAGATGGATTTGGACTAGATTTAAAAATAATGAAATTAATCCTTGATACTATAGAAAATTGTGAATCCGAAGGATTGTGTGGCGGAAAGATAAGGATTTCTTGGGATTATAGTGATTTGTATTGGTCGGTTCAACTTCAACGGAAATATCAACCAGATGTTCTAGATCATGTAATAGAGCGCGTAAAACAAGGGAAAGATGAGGTCATCATTGGCAGTTGGGGAAACAACGCTCTTCCTGTCTTGGACACCGAAGAATTTATACAACAATGTAAATGGAACATGGAAAATTCAATGGGAATTGGTTTAAAACAACTATTTCCAGGACGGATTGCACCATACCTTCGAGTACAAGAAACAATGTTCACACAAGGTATGATTGAACTCTTCAATCAGGTTGGAATCAAAGGGATCCTCAACTATTATGCTGCTATTCCATTCGATACCACACGACCCCTTATTAACCCTAGATTAGATTGGAACCAACGTTACGGGCTGATTAACTTCGAATCAACAGTTACCGATGCAAGCTGTTTAATGATTCCTATGTATGGAATCGGAGACATTATCGATCTTCTATCAATAGAGAAGTGGTTCGAATTCATCCGAAAGAAACAACAATCAGGTGAAATTAAGGGGCACGCTCTAGTTGTACTAAATCATGATATGGATAGCCCAGCGTGGAAGGGAACAACTGTTCCTCGGTTTATGCGATGGATGCCTAATACTGGAGGAATAGAAGAAATGATAAGAGCGGTAGACAAGTATAATTTTGTGGAATTAGTAAATTTAATCGACATTATACCTAAATTGAAAGTCTATGGATCCTGCACAATTCGACAAGATGTCGCTGATGGTTTATGGTGTGGATACTATAACTGGGCACAGAAGTATAATAATACCATTTATTGGACCATTGGTCAACAAGCACGTTGGTTAAAGTCCGCTACTGAGACCTTGACTTCTCAAAAGATTACGCAATCGAATCTTTCTGAAATAAATAAACTTTTACGGAATGATGATGATTCGATCAACACTTATGTGAAGAATCAAGTTCTTTTTTCCTCAACGACTCATTTTGGTATGTCAATGCCTTTTCAACATCCTCACCGTCAGAAAACCGCACTTAAATACGTGGTAAATTCTTTCAAATTAGCCGAGAAAGCTTTTAGCTTAGCTCTCCAAGATGTTCTGAAATCGTCATGGAAGTCTACTTCAGAAGGCATAAACTTGTATGTTCTTCCTATTCAGACTCGAGGGATAACAGAAAACGAGATGAAAACTGTTGAATCACCAATTCTTATTCGAACGGAAATACCAAAAGAATTGGGGGAAAATTTGTGTTTTATGTCCCAGGATATTGTCTTTAACATTGATACTGAGACAAATTTCTTAGAAGCTATTATACCGTCCTTATCTTTGAATAAATCAGGATATTTCGAATGTAAATTACACACCAACACAGAAAAACCGAAGTTAACACAAGTAAACGAAAACATTTGTGCTACAAAGAATGTCTTGAACAACAAATATTTCAAGATAACATTCGATAATAAAGGGAAGATTACCTCTTTTTTGTTTAATGGAAAAGAATTCAGTTCTATAAATTTCTTGGACTCAGCAATTGTCTTTGGTAACCCAAAAAAACCACAAAAGTATCGTTCGTCAGTTGATAATATTGAAGTTTTACAAGATGGGAGTAACAACTTTTCG
>JAEOTU010000304.1 GCA_016839665.1 Candidatus Hodarchaeota archaeon | reverse complement strand
TTTTCAACCGCTGAATTTCAGATTGCTGTGCAATAAGCATTGACATCAGAATGTTGTCAAAAACCACTGGGCGGGTATTCGCGGAAGCAGCATCTGCAAGCTGGAATGCATAGAGCCATAGCTCGGTAAAACTACTGCGATGTGGTTCACGCAGACGGACGGCATAATTCGATTGCCAAATCGAACGTTCTTTTTCGATCATTCTTCTATAAGAGGGGAGAGTTCGGCCCATGAGATTCACGACGATTAGCTGACTACGAATAGGTTACCAGAACTTCATTAGAGACATTCGTTGTTTTCCTCGATCTTTCGTTCTGCTAGACAGTTTCACCTGGAGTACTGGTTTCGCTGGATCTTGCTGAAGAGTAAATATGAGCTTGTACTCGCTTTTTGTACCGCTGGAAGCTGCTACTACTCGAATGATTTGATTTGCTGAGTGAGCGAGAAACGTCCCTCCGAGGGGTTTTTGACTTGAGGGCGCGGATGCAGCGGTCATTACCCCTAGAAGGTTGTGTTGCAACGTCAGACTTTTTAATTTTCCCACAGCCTGAGTTAATTCTTGAAGAGAGGAGGTCACTGTCAATTTATCGTAGCCAAGGTATTGCAGAGCTTCTTTGGATAGATGCATAGATGAAATCTGGGGTACCAAGACAATACGAATTCGGGGATTTTCGATAAGCAACTGAGGGAGCCTGTTGGTGAGAATTTCGGTCACTTGGTGGTAGTTAAAAGCTCGTGCGAGCTGAATGCGGTCTAAAATAACCAATGGATCAAATCCACGTTTTTTCACTTCTTGAGATATTTCATAATATGGAAAAAGGTTGGCTCCATCGACAAACGCAATCTCTATACCTTCATTGGCTAGCAACAGTCCCACTGTCAGCTTGGTAACAAGAGTACGCAGAATAGATGAGGGTAAATCCCCCTGGATCAGGGTTAAGCTACCGCTCGGCATTCCTTCTCCAATGAATTCATCCAACGACGGAAGACCAAATCGGAAGCGTGGTTGATATCGCAAGTCCCACGCGGAGGTAAAGCTGTTAGCATTCAGCTCACGATCAGAATATTCTAGTACCATTCCTTGTCAAATGTAAAGAAGCTTCGAACTTCCTAATGAAAGACACACAGACAGAGAGATCACCGAAAATGACGAAAAGAGGAATTTAGAAAGAAAGATGCTTGTAGGTCTTTATATACTAGAAAAATCAGAATGAAAGAGAGTCTGAATTCATAAAAGAACAAGGAGAAAATACGAATGAGGGTTGGAAGATCTAAAATGGGCCAATACCTGAACTGCGTTTTGCTATTCTCCATGCTTGTTTCTCTTTACAGCACCTCAGGGAATGATCAATCAATACTGCCTAACAAGTTCATTTCTGATGAGGATAGTATACTCACTCTAAGGGGGGTTTTTGATGGAATTGACGATATTTTGTTGAGAGATGACCAGATTTGGATCCATCATAAAGCTTATCAACTACCTGAAAGTTTAACCATAAATGGTTATTATTGGGAACCCCATTTTCCTAATGGAACACAGAAAGGGTTTTCAGAACCATTGCAGGGTTATGTCTCGCTACCCATGATAGAAAGAAATTATTCTGTAGATATAGTTCAACAACCTGTAGGAGGGATTGGTAGAGTCGGTCAAAACCCAAATAGTGATAATAATTTTACCCTTGTGATAACTGTGGATGATGAAGAACTGGGAGGAGCATATTGGTATGAATTTACGGTAACTACATCTCCATATACGGATCATAATCCCATATGGATTGATGGAAATAGTGATTTCATCAGTCAGGCTGCAACAGAGAACTGGCCTGGAAATGGAAGCTCATCAAATCCATTTATAATTGAGGGGTTGAACATCGTAGGGTTAGAAAGTGAGATAGCAATAGAGGGATACGGTTCAAAAGTAAATTATCCTTCTCAACGCCCAAATTATCTCATAACTATCAGAAATGTCGATCTTCATTTCCAAATACGTAAAAACCGCCTGATGGGGGCAAATGAAACTGGGATTTGGATGAGAAATGTAGAAAATGTTGTAATTAGCGAGAACGATATTTCCTTAAACAATCGGCATGGTATAGCGATTTCATACGCAAATAACTGTTTGGTTTTTAATAATACTCTCTTCAGCAATGAAGAGGCAGGGGTTGGGTTTTGGGAATCCAGCAATTGTACTATTTCCCATAATGAAGTATACAATAACACATGGTCTGTTTATGCAGAGAATTCGTCTGTTATCATTAGCTACAATACCATATATGATAGTAAAAGTTTCGGAATTGATCTTTATGAATCCAAGGATTGTCTTATCTCCAATAATGTTGTGTATGATAATAGGTGGTATTCAGTTTTTTTGTGGGCTTCCCAAAATAACAAGATAACAGATAATATTATCTCCGATAACTATTACGGAATAGAATTAGAAAATGCATCTAATAACAACATCATAGCCAATAATTCAATTTATAAAAATACAGAATACGGAGTGTCCATCTCTTCATCGGCAAATAATTTGGTTAAGCAAAACGATTTCAGTGAAAACAATCTTGGAGAAGGAGGGGCTCAAGCCTATGATGATGATACTAATAATACATTTGATAGCAACCACTGGTCGGATCATATCGTACCAGATGATAATGGAGATGGTATTGTAGATGTAACTTATCGCATTGCTGGCTCCACTGACAACGAAGATATTCATCCCATGGTTTTTGCATATAATCCTGAGCTAATTCCATCCAGTACTAGTACATCAGAACCGTTTTTAACCACTACAACCACGACTAGTAGATCGTCTCAATATTATGGATCTTCATATGTAGAATTCTTTGACCTCTTCTTCATTTTGACGGTTTTTTTCCTATTTATCAGCCCATGTATCCTTTTTATTGGATTAATAGTTTTCAGATCCAGAAGATCTAAGATTTATGACCGATATCCCCCGACAGTGCCAATTTCTACAGAAAAACCAGCAGTCCAGAAGATTGAAATGACAAGGAAAGGAGAAATTTTGAGTGCCGATATTCTGGAGGAACCTGTTAAACCTGCCC
>JAEOTU010000038.1 GCA_016839665.1 Candidatus Hodarchaeota archaeon | reverse complement strand
GGAAAGAATTGTAAGAATGTCTTCCAAAGAGAATGATATTGTTGCAGATTTTTTTTGTGGATCTGGTACAACCTTATCAGTATCAGAAAAACTAAATAGGCGTTGGATAGGGGTGGACCTTTCAAAATATGCTATTGAATTGACAAAAAATCGATTAATTTCCGTAAAAAATTCCAAAGACTTATTCAATAAAGGGAAAAACTATGAGGAAGAAAGTAATCCATTTGAAATATTGACTCTTAAGGGGATTTAACGCCTAAACGAATTTTATTAGCGTTATTAATAGATTGTTTTGAGGATTAATTTTCTAAATGATTGATTATAACGAGAATGGAACGTCCCACACGTCTTGTAAGCGGCCAATCAGATGAACGGGAAAGGATAGAGGAGGCACATTTTAAGTGTTAAAGACTAATTCAAAAACTGAATTGCTTAATTTCTTCAATGGAAAATTTAATAAGTTTGATTCAACGATAGTTTTTTGAAATGAGTTATGAGGATCCAGCATTATTTTACATTGTTTGGTATTTTATTTGTGGGATCTTCAACCTAATTTTCGTTCTAACATTTATAATGATGGCGACTCCTCAAGAATTGACTACTTTCCCTGGTTACACAACGCTGGGGCCCTTGGTCTTGCTCATTCTTGCACCACTAATTGTACTTGCCTGGCCATTGAATTACATATTTGTAGGACTTTTCGGTTTTGTAATCAGCAGTATTATACCTGGTGGTAATTCTATTATGCCACTCCTTTGTTTGGGAATTATTCTTACACCTTTAATTTCTAAGCCTATTACGGATTATCTCCTTTCTAAAAGGAGAACCTCTCAAATCTCAATCTAAGAATCAATATTCATGTAAAAAAGGTAAGAATAGTTATCATTGAATACTCAATTATTAGGGTATCAAATTGAAGTCATCTCATCGCTCCTACCAATTCTACCTGAGGATCACTGAAAAGTGAATGTAAGTCCAACTCTTCGATCTTATAATCAAAAAGTATGAATTTTATTAACAGAATATTCTGAGGATTAATTTTCTAAAACATTGATTATAATGAGAATGGAGCTTCCCACACGTCTTGGAGACGCCCAACTAGATGAACGGGAAAAAATAGAGGACCAAGTTGATAATCTAAATTAATGTCGAAATCAAGGACTAGATAGGCATCCAAGACTGCAAGTACAGGAATCCAAGATGAAACATTAACATTGAGGACAATTTGAACGATCTCATTTGGATTAATACTTGATATTTGTTCAGATATGTTAACTATTGTCGTATCTGGGAACAATCCAAAATTCTCAATACTAACAATTGACATAGAAGCATATATATCTACATTTCTAAGAGAGGCAGGAGAATAATTGCTAATATTCAATGGAATGAGGATATCAATAAATCCACTGTAACTAGATCCATTTCTTGAAAGATTTGGGTGGATCTCGGGTTGAGGGGGTAGTTCAACTTGAACTTGTTGAGCTGAAAGGAACGCCATTAGCGCAACAGAGGAAACAACAATGGTCATTAAGATGGGTATGATTAGAGGCTTCCTGGATTTACCAGTCATTTTTGGTGACCCAACCACATGTTACTTATCGCCAGACACGAGACAAGAATCATGAAAACAAGCAAAACAATCATTAAATTAGCGCCAACTTCAAATGTATAAGTACCACCAGTTCGACTGCCAAGAAAAATGCCCAAAATCGTTGATCCTGTCATGATTGCAGTAATTCTTCCAAAATCAAGCCAATTATACTTCTCCATTTTCTCAACCTAATAAGGTGTTAACTCTCTGAATACTCTTTGATTAGATTATATATAAAAACTTTTTCAAATGTATATCATATGTATATCATAAGGTTTATAAATACTAATCAAGGATATTTAATTAATATCTAAAACCTGTAATTGAGGAGTTTATTTTTGAGTGAAATCGAAAAATCCAAAAAACGAGAAACTGTGAAAAAGGCAAACACAGTCCTATTAAGAATTTCCGATAATCTTGATAAGGCTATAGAGAAAGCTATACAATTGGGAATTGCCGATAATGCCTCTGAATTTGTACGCAGATGTGTTGTCAATCAACTATTAGAATTAAAACTACTTGGACTTGAGGAGAAAGAGTAACTCCTAGATCTAAATGAATTGTTAAAATATCAAAATCTTGATAAAAGGGTTCAAAATTAATCAATTTATGTGAAATATCCAGTTTTTAGTTCAGTTTCAATCCTGACAAGAATCTTTTTGACTTGAGAGACTTGATTATTAGATAACGATCCATATTCCATTGCCCCAGCATTTTCTTCTACCTGCTTAACATTTTTAAAGCCTGGAATTGGAACCAATTGATCATTTTTCGCCCAAATCCACCCTAACGCTGCTTGTGCTAATGTCCGCCCGTCTTCTGTTAGAATTTCACGCATTTCTTCTAAGATGGCTCTTACTTCAGCAATTCTCCCCTTGTCAAATTTGATATCTTTCAACATATGATTCTTTGGTAATCTTGAATCATCCCTGTATTTTCCTGTTAATATCCCAGAACCAAGGGGGCCCTTGATTAATCCAGCGACATTAAATCTATTTATAACTTCTTCTATCATTCTTTCGTTGTGAAAAGTAAGATTATGCTTAAATTGAACTATAGTACAGTGTTTCTGTTTAGAAAAGACTTTTGCACGATCTGGATCATCAGTACTCCACCCATAATACCGAATTTTACCCTCCTCAACTAAATCTTCAAGTGTTTTGATTACTCTTGGAGCTTTTTCAGGGTTCATTCGATTCACGTGTAGTTGGTATAAATCGATATAATCCGTTTTTAATCGTTCTAAACTCTCTTCACATGATTTTCGGATGAATCCAGGTTTTACTTCGTCTCCAGTCACTTGACAAGGGTGTTCCGAGTTACTTGATCTGAAATTCCAAAACATTCCAAATTTTGTTGCTATTACTACTTCGTCTCTTCGTTCTTTTAACGATTTGCCTAATACTCGTTCACTCCGTCCACAACCGTACACGTTTGATGTATCAAATAGTGTTACACCTAAGTCTAAGCCTTTTTGAACAGCTTGGATTGAATCTTCATCTTTAACATGTCCGTAACCAATTATACGTCCTGACGGTTGAACATATGAACCACCAATTGCTGCACAACCCATTCCTAGAGCACTAACTTTAATTCCACTCTTACCTAGTTTTCTAACTTTCATGACACGCACATTTGCTTTAGGTCGCTTTAGAATCATATTTCAATATTCAGGAATGACCGAACAACTAATCCAATGATGAAAGATAAAGCAGCTACTCCTAAACTGATTCCTACAATCTCAGAGAACCTTTTCTTGAATGAAAGATCCTTAGCAACGGAAATATAGAATGTAAATACAAAAACTATCAGGATTGCATTGATAAGAGTGATTGTTAAACAAATCAAGGGGGATTGATTACTTAAGACAAGGAACGGTGAAATCAGGAAAAAAACAGTAAAGATGTATGCGGTGCCTGTGTATATTGCCGCTTTTAGGGGATTTTTCGTTGTTTGTTCTTCAGATTTTGTTGCTAGATATTCTGAAGCGCCCATAGATAAAGAGGCAGCGATTCCTGTGATTAAGCCTGCTAGAGCGATTAGTTGCGTATTCTGAAAGGCCAATGTCAATCCAGCTAAGGCACCAGTAAGTTCAACTAACGCATCGTTTAAACCAAGTACAACAGATCCGATATAATCTAATAATTCCTCATTGATGAGACCGATGAGCTGTTTTTCGTGGTTTTCTTCATCTGTGATGATAGATTGGGCTTCAGGAATCTCTTTCAGTATTGTAGCGTACGATGTTTGTGCTTGTCCCTCACCAAGCTCCATCAGTCGAATACCAAAAGTAAGCCCAAATATTCTCGCAACAAAATAATAAAACCACTTTGACCTTTTCGGTCGGACATCGCGTTGTGTGTATTTCTTCCAAAAGGAATAATGTTTTAACTCATCCTCTGCAATCTGATTTAGGATATTCTTGTTGTGAGGATCCTTGATAGATCGTGATAACCTTTTATAGATGAAATATTCAGTAATTTCGTTTTTTTGAGCATTTAAGATGAATTTATTCAAGTTTTTGTCCAACAACTGGTAATCCAGCTCCAACATCGGCTAAATCGGTCTAAAGAATCATTTCTTTTCTCAGTATGTTTAATTAATCTTTTTCTAATCAAAATTTTAAACATAAAATTCTAATGTAATACAGCTTCTTGTAGAATTCCACATTAATAAAAACTATCTCAAGGTTACACGAACTTAAAATCGCCGTTGTTAACTATATTACTAAAAAGTCTTAAGTTCAACCAACGTTATTGAAAATATTATTCTCGTTGACGGTGTGTCCATTTATGGCTGAATACAGAGATCTGGGTCAATATATCATGAAATTATTTGATGAATTAATAGCAGATTCTAAAGAACAGATGAATGAATCAACGAAGACCTTTTGTCGAGAATTTCCTCGGAAAGTACGGACTTCCATGACAGCTATGCAAGGAGAAAGATTCGTTCGAGAAATGGCAGAGCGTTTGATTAGAATTAATCAAGATTTATTGAACCAGTATGCTGTTTCAATTGCAAAAAAAGCTCGAAGTGCAAGCAAAACCCAAGCTCAAACGCTAGAAGGTAGTTATGAAGAATTAAAACAACAAATCGCAAAGAAAGAGGAGGAAGTTGACGGATTACAAGCGAAAATACAGCACAGCGAACAGCGAAATAAAATTCTAGAGGAGGAAAAGGAAGAAACATTAAAGCAACTTTCACAAATGAATACCACGATAGGTGAGTTAGAAAGCCGCCTTGCGAGCACTACAGAAGATTTTAATAATCAGATTGCTCAGCTAAATGCTGACTGGGAAGCTAAGTTCCAGCAAAACCAAGAAGAGTGGGATAGCTACGTGAAACTCAAACTTACAGAACGTGAAGTGACTGAACGAGAAGTAATTTCTGCTGCTGATCCTTCTGAATCAGAATGACTCTCAAATAATCAAAACCTCCTTTTCTTGATATAAGTGGAAGAAAATTCATCTTCTAGAATAGATTTTAGCCAAGGCTTCTGTTCCCTCACAGACGATTTCAATGAAATCTCCTTCACTTATTTGCTGTGTTGCAACTCTTGTCCCTAAGATTGCGGGAACTTGTACAATTCCAGAAACTTCAGACCCTCTACTAACCCTTGTTCCATGATCCGTCACTACCCCCGCAACTACATTCGCTATATCTGACCATGACCAATCTAAATTTGGACAAACCAAAATGTGGGGCAAAGGATCTTGAAAGGCCGATATCCGGTCACGTGCAGCATTGGGAGTTAAAGCAATGAATGCAAAACCCTCTGCGTGAGTGCTTTGATTTGCAGACCATCCATTCAGTGTTAGCTTTAGATTTTCTTTTCTCCTGATTTCCATTCTTCTCATCAATTCTTCATTAGACCGCCAATAAGGTATTTCCTATCCTTTTTTGAGGTTTTTGATATAATTGAAACGAAAACTCTTTAGGTTTATAATGATGGTATAATTAAAAGGACGATTGTTAATGACCATTAGGAATCTCAATTCCAAGCTATTTATTGCTTTACTTTTATTCATAGGGCTGTTCTCGTGGTTTTCTCCCAATGTTATCAAAATCAGTCATGCAATAGAAGTGACTCCAGAAACCATTGTAGAGATGAATGATGTTGTTATTGTTAATTACACTTTATGGATTGTAAATGATAGAATGGATGATCAAGAGGGAACAGTATATGTAGCTGATCCAGACGAACTCGTCCCAGGTAGCATTATAGAAGAATTTCCAGATATTAGAGTTCCTCCCAATGTGGGTTTTCGAAAAGCCTTACTTGGTATGAAGGCAGGGGAAACAAAAGATGTACCAATTGCACCAGAAGAAGGATTTACCAATATTTCTGATCCATTTTATGGAAGACCGCTTTTTTATAATATTCGTCTCATCAAAATATTACTAGACGCAACAGTTCCTCAGACAACACTATTAGATCTCCCATTTTTCATTCCTTTAGTTATTTTGGTGTGTTCTATTATCATTCTCCTTGTGATTCTTCGAATTCAACGTTATAGCCGAACGCATAATCTTTTCGGCTTAAAAACTAAGTGTTTCAATTGTGAAAACATAGCTGTTGTGAAATGTGGGAATTTAGACTGCAATGTTCCCTATTGTAAAAGGTGCTTTTTCAAAAATAATCGATGCGATGTATGTGGTTCAAATACAATCGTGCCCTTGAAAAAAAGAACCTAGCTATTTCCCACGTACATTGCGACTAGGATAGTTTTACTACAAACTCTAAGATAGCAATTATTGCTACAGCAATAGAAGGGCCGAAGAGGTTGTCAGCTAAAAACCAAGGCAAATCCTCAAGGAAATCGAAGCAACACCATACAATTGTGGGAATAAACGGAAGCAAAAATGGAGGAAAACCGACAATCGTAAGGAAAACGACACCCACGAAATAATTTGTTAATAATCCAGCTACAAAACCTTCAACGGTTTTATTATTAGTTTTGGGAAGTTTAACCTTGCCTATAGCTTTTCCGATTATGGCTGCAGCTGAATCTCCCATCACTGTGGTGACCAACACCAACTCTGCCAGTTCCATGGCATAGAAACCTTCCCAAGAAAAACCTCCAAACTCAATACCGACTCCAAGTAATAAAATTAACCAAATAGTAGTCGTAATGATATAATTGGCAGGACCTTCCTTCTCTGATGCTCTCGTGATGTATTTAAACAGATATACTTGAATCCTGGAGTCAGGGTTAATTTTTACACGATAGATTTCTATCGGAATAAAAATGCACAGAACTCCAACTAACGATAATTGAATAAACCAAAGGTCTATTTTCAACAAGTGATACGCCAAAGGAATAAGCCAAACTGAGAAATGGACCGCTTTTCGACCCAATTCATTGAAAAGGTTGAATTCTTCTGAATCAAGACTTTTAGTTTCATCCATCACGATTCCACGAAAGAATTTAGTCCAAACTCGGTTTTTTGCCACGGAAAAATTGAAATTTGTGATAATCTAATGGTTTTATTTTTTTTAACAGATATTGAAAAAAGTTTTCGGCTTTTTCCTTGGCCTCACAGACAAAAATATCCAGTGAAAGATAATCCCATTCGGGCCATGTATGTAAGTGGCAGTGGCTTTCAACTAGTATGGCTATTATTGATAAACCGTATGGAGAATACTCTTTAACAAACATTTCCTCCATATGAAGCTGACTTTCCTTAATACAACTCTTCAGAACATCAGATAACAAATCTACTTCATTGAGAAGAGCAAATTCAACACCATAGAACTCAGCAATAATTTGATACCCCACTGTAGGGAGATCTTTCTTCTTTGATTCATCAAATGTGTAAATGCTTCTTTCGGGGTGTTTAGTTTCCAGTAAGCGAATTTTATGAGGAACAACACTTACGTGGTATAAATTGGAAGTATTCCCTAAAATAGTCGCTCCGTAATAGTGGTTAAAATTAATATAAAATTCTTCAATAGTAAATCCTGCTTCTAACAGATGTTGTTGGCACATCCATATATCTTGGGGAGTTTTCGTTCCGAATGAAATAT
>JAEOTU010000303.1 GCA_016839665.1 Candidatus Hodarchaeota archaeon | reverse complement strand
CATCAAGAATGAGGATTTTGTCATTCTGTTTGAGAATTCTATACCATTTATCTAAAGATTCAAAGACCTCCCGATTGGTACTAAAAGTAATTGAATGAGAGCCAAATGGAGTTGTCCATTGTTCTGTTGCAATCAATGGCCATAATTGCACAGTTAGACTGAATATACATTCATTTTTTCGTATTATAATCTGTTGTTCATGGGTTTCCGTGCTTGTTTCAGTATCTGAGTAAGATTGGCTTAACAGGTAGTCCCAAGTATTCTGGATAACCTCAGATGTTATTTGCGGGGGAATTTTACATTTAGTACAGATTGTCAAGGATGAAGGCATCTTCATTCATAACCTTTCTATTGGTTTCTATGTATTGCTGCTCATTTAAAAGATATAAAACTGACATCTCTTCCTTAATTTAACTAAAGAGTTGGAATTCACACTAAAACAATTAACTCTATTAATATAGGTATAAAAATCTCATCTTACATAGATTGTTAACAACTTAAGAGATATCCAAATTAAGATCAAAAATTAACGCTTAACGCTTGGTTCATACCTTTTGCTTGCAATATTTTTCTATCAACTTCGCGTCAAATTAAAGAATTCATCTAACTTTTTCTCAACTCCTTGATAGCCTAAATAGCTATCTTTAAATACTCCGTAAGGAATATGTTATGTGAAAGACAGAAATATGGAGCAGCTAGTCGGTCATCAAAAGTCGTATTGGGCCTGCTAGTAATAATGGTCATTAGACCTTCCTCGCGACTCGTTCTGTCTTCTTTCAAGGTTATTGAAGACGAACGGAGGGTGACACTCGAGATTAGAATTGTGTTGATGGTCGGATCCACTATTATACTGAAAGAATTTCAAAATGTATTTGTCAAGCGATTGCATTAAGCGAAATAACAGGTGGATGGTTACTGAAAGTATTGTTGATCTTATCCTTAAATTCCTCTAGGGAAAACGACCTGCCAGATTCGTCTTGAATTGTAAAATGGGCTTCTGTGACAAGAATTTCGAACACTTCATAAGCCATAGTTGGATAGAAGGTATTACCTGTGAAAAAGCCAAGTGAAATGACTTCAAGGCCTTTTTTTGAAGATTGTCTTTCTAAAGAAAACTGGTCACTCATTTTTTCTCAAGTCCATTGAGTTTAATTAGATGTTTTACTCTAGAGTCTTAATAAAAAAACATCAGATGTTATCTATGTGTTACTTTCTGAAGAAAACTGAGTAGAAAATGCCTAATGTTTGGTTCTTATTAAGAAGTTCTTTAAGCCTTTACGAGATTCCACACACCTGCTCCGAGAACGAGTAATGATCCGAAGGGAATTGGCAGGAAATTGTCTTCAACACCCCCACCGATAAAAGTTAAACTAGTGGCGTTATCCCATATAAGTAGTAATGCAACAATGGCTACAACACCCCCGATAACATACAATAACCCAGAAATTTTTGGTGTATCTCTTTTTAAAAGACCAATAATAATACCTACTATAATGATGAGAAGTGAGAGACCGAAAATCATTCCAGATAGGTCAAGTTCAGTATGGCCAAAATTCCCAGGGTAGATTGAAATGGCTAGTCCATTTAAGTAGGTATCAATGAGCTCTGAGCCTTGAGAAATATTATTCGGAGCAGGATCTAAGTACCAATTAAAATTAAACAGATGGAGTCCAGAACCATTGACAGATCCCAACCAACCGAAATCAATGTCATAATAGCCCCACAGGAAGAAATAACCCGCAGCTAAGATCATCACGACGGATTCGCTACCTGTCCAAAAAAGAAGGAATGCTGGCAATAAAAATCCAACAATTGCTATCGTCGTCCCTACAATGCTTGATGTTCGTGCCAAAATAAGAAACTCCGAGTAAATTTTTATTTTCTGTAAAGAGAAATTGTTTGTGGATATAAAGAATAATTGATGAGTAGAACAAACAGAATAGTTACTTAATTCGATTATTTACTTTTTGTAGTAAAATCTCTAAATCAAGTTTTAATCCAGTCTTAATTGCACGATCTTTCAAGTATTGCATGTTGAGATGTTTGAATTGCCGTAGTAAGACACTTTTTGCATCTTCAAAATCCTGGTTTCTATCTGTTTGACCTCCAGCATAGTCTAACTTTGAGACTATAAGATCTTCAGGTGTTTGGAGAAAAGCCGTAGTATCTTCAGTCTCGAAAACATCTTGATAGACCCGGTTTTTCAATGTATTCCTGGAAATTTCATTGTATACTCCTTGAATATCAAGTTTATAGGGAAAATTTTTATGTAATATTGTGGCAAGTGATTCTTCTTCGAGGGCAATGTTGATATCGTCAATCCCATAATCAAAATCATTATTTCTTAAACATTCACTCAATTGCTTGATTTTTTCATCATGTTTTTCAATAATAACGTCTATATCTACTGTAAGACGGGGTTTTCCATATTTTACTACTGAAATTCCACCTACGATAACATAAGTGATTTTTGAGGTTTTTAAGCATTCAACGACTTTTTTAAAGAATTCCTCATAATCAGTATTGATTGTCAATTCAGTTTCCTCAAGTAATTTACATAAAAAGGACAGTACGAAGTTGTTTAAGGAGTTCCTTTTCGTTTGCATCAGGATTTTCTTTCTTAATCTGTCTAAGTAATGAATCAACAACTGTTTTTGTCATTGAAGCAGCAATTTTTGATGATGAACCACCAATACGTTGAAAAGCGAGAATATCGGTATAAATAGGATCAGATATTTTTTTTTGCTTTTTTTTCGTTATTTATCACCTATTTAAACTTGAATACTAAGAATATTAAAAAATAACTACTAGAGAGTTTTTCCCTTATAATATATTACTTATTGTTGCTATATTAGTAATTGTTGATATTATAAAACTGATTCCATAATTCTTTGCACTGAAAACGGGGACACAGATATGGTATGAGCACGAGGGAGAGTGTGGAGACTGTGAGGCATTGTCTGAATGTCTGTGGATTCTCAAGACTGAAGCTGAGGAGAGAAAGATCACCGTCCCTAGGGACTTAGAGTCTCCCACAGTGATTGCTCTGTATATCTTCAAGGCTATTAAAGGGAAGTTAAGGTGGAATGAGAGCGATATTAAAAACACACCATGAAATGGCAAATAAGACGAAAGCAATTACTCAACCTGCTGAAATAGATCCTTCAACAGCTTGTCGTTATCCAAAAAAGCAACTACCAATCCTAGGACGATTACCTATTAGTTATAAGGGACCCTTGATCTTCCTGATAGTTTTCTCATTAATTCTTGTTCCCCTACTCCCTGGAGAAGAAATAGATCGTGAAATATTCAATGAAGTGAGAACTAGATCATATAGACCTTTAACTCTAATCCAAACTGCGGATGGAGGCTTTGCCCTCGCCTTTTCAACCACTTCATATGGGTCCAGTTATACTGACATGTTATTGGTAAAAACTGATGCAATTGGAGTCCCCCAGTGGAATCAAACCTATGGAGGAGCTCATCTCACATATTATATGTTAGATACGCTATTGGTTCAGACCGCGGATGGGGGATTTGCCCTCACAGGGGATGCTGGTGGTCCTAGAAATTCTTCTAACATACTTCTGGTGAAAACCGATGCGAACGGTATAGCTCAGTGGAATCAGATTTATGGAGAAGCTAATATTGAAACAAGGAAGACAACTGGAAAGGGAACTCCTGGTTTAGAAACTCTGTCTCTTGTAGCTGGACTAATTTTCCTTCTAGCTTTGGAGAGGATTAAACGAATTTAGAATTGATTTTAGAGAGGATGAATCATGAAAGGAATAAAGGCACTACTAATCGTATTAAGTTTAATTTTAATCACACCCTTTTTTACTGGTGTAAAAGCAAATACAACTGAAAATAATGAAGCTACTCACGATCACAATCCGATTTTGCTTATTCATGGGGGATTTTGTACTCATATGGATTGGGGTTTCATGAGGGTACGGTTCCATAAGGATGGGTGGCCTAATACCTCTCATCTCTATGCAGGTTATGCTTATACTTTTGCTGATCCAAATAATTGTTCTTCTCAAGCAATTATCAACAACGCCCACCAGATCAAGCAATGGGTAGAAGATATTTTAAATGAAACTGGCGCGGATAAAATTGATCTTGTCGGACATTGTATGGGTGGAATGAGTAGTCGGTATTATATCAAATTTCTCGGGGGAATAGATAGGGTTGATGACTATGTAAGTTTAGCGAGTCCTCATCATGGGAGCAATTGGTCCTCATGTGGAAGAGAAGGTGTGAAGGAAATCGCATTGATTTTAAACGAAGAAGATGAAACTCCAGGGGGGTTATTGAATGACACTTTGGGGATCCGAGATGATCCTGTATGGAATTTAACTTATACTGGTGCGCATATTCCAGGAAGTATCAATTATACATCTATTTATAGTAAAGACAACAAGATTGTACAATATATATCTTCTCCGCTTGACGGAGCATATAATATAGAAGTAGAAAAGTTATCTCATACTGAAATACGTTTGGATGAGTCCGTTTATGAGCTGGTTAGAGCAGCGGTTGATGGAACTTTCCCAAATGCAACAACACTGACATCAACACCCACAACCACCACCACATCAACTGCTGGATTGGGACCTTTCTCACTCTTAGTTGCTATGACGTTTCTAATACCTTGGCACAAGCGGAAGAAATGATGGAATAGCTTAGAACAGTTGTTGAAAACGCAAAATTCGTAGTTATTGATGTTATAAAATTGATGGGAATATCATAACCACGAATCCTATTTCAGTTAGCTAATTTGTAAATGAGCTTTCCAATATTCTAATACAGAAATCATATCCTGCAAAAATAGTCATTATTGATGGAGTAAAACTGATTCCAAGACTCTCTGCAATTCTTCTCTCTAGCAGAGACTAGACAGTTTTTTGCCCAAAAATTTGAAACTTTCTTCAGTTATGGGAACAAGATATTTTAGCAAAGTTTATAAATTTTAGTTCTCAGAGACTTTAGATTTCAAATTTTATTGAGAGGAAAAAAGGATTTTCAGGTTGAGAATAAGGAGACTAGAAGGATGAGAAAAGAAAGAAGTGAAATTTTTCTGACACTTATGTTTATTATGTTGATAGTTCCATTTCACGCTCTAATCGATTTACAAGTAACTAAAGACGATTTTAACATGTCACAGGGGTTTACATCTGTCAAACCTTTACGAAAAGAAATTTGTGAGGACGATACCCCAATTGAGATATTCAGACAATCCTCTAATCTGATAAGTAATCATTATTACCCTGATTCTATATCATCTCCTCTTCTTCAACCCTTGACTTCTATTTCAAGGATAGCGGATTATACACCGCATGCTTCCATCAATATTGATGACAATTCTGATTTTCTTGCCCTGGGTTTTCCTGGTTATGGAAATAAGACTCACCCTTATCTCATCGATGGCTATAATATCACGGGGATTGGAACAGAGAAATTAATTTCAATAAATAACACTGATGTCTATTTTCAAGTTAGTAACTGTCTGTTAGCCAACGGCTATGTGATCATAGAATTCAACGGTGTGCAAAATGCCTTTGTTTGTAATAATAGTATAATTGAGGGCTATTATGCGGGAATAATGATTCAAAGCTGTTCTTCATTGAATATTACTAATAATTCCTTAGCACAAAACGGAGGATATGATTATTTTAAATGTTCAGGATTTCTATTATCAGCTTCATCTAATATCCTATGTAGAAACAATACCTTCAGGAATCATCCGAAATCAGGAATTTATACAAGCTATGGTGTTGTTGATTGTATTTTCGAAAATAATACTTTTTTGGATGGTGAGTATGGATTATATCTTGGATCTGGATGGACTGGTTCTGGACCAAATACCTATCGTTTGACTGTAACAGATAATTACTTGGAGAACAATAATTATGGTATAAGAATTTCCGAGGCTGGTAATGGCACCTATGAGCGAAATACAATTTTGCAAAGCACTACTTGTGGCTTCTATCTCTGGCATACAAGTCATAATCTATTCATAGAAAACACAATTTCCTCCTGTGGAGATGGGATACAGTTTAATGCCATTACTGTTGATTTCATCAAGAATAATACTTGGATCAAAAATCGGATTCAAGACTCTCAAAATTATGGGATCCGGATAAATGGAGCTAATGGAACCGTATTTCGTAATAATTCTATTGTCACTAGTAGTTCTTATGGGATCTCCCTTCAGGTAAATTGTCTTAATGCTTTTTTTGAAAACAACATTATTCTCGATAATTACTTATCTGGTGGCATAAGTTTTGGTCAAGCTTTTGACTCGGGCACTGCAAATGGATTTTCTCACAATCATTGGAATGATTGGACCGCCCCAGATAGTAATAACGATGGTTATGTTGATAATCCATACACTATTGATGGAACTGCGTTCAACTCCGATCCCTTTCCTCGTACTCACCCCTATTTATTCCATGATCCCATATTCGTTCTTGGTGATGCGGGTTTTTTAACTGAAGGATTCTCTGGTACTGGAACCAAAACTGATCCGTATGTCCTTAAAGGCTATTCCTTCATTAACTCGACACAGACCTTAATCGAAATTCAATCCACCACAGCATACTTTGAAATCAAGGATTGCTTTTTTAATGCAAATAACAGTGGACAGTATGGTATCTATCTTAATAACGTAGACAACGGTACGATTTTTGGGAATACATTTCATAATTGTAAACATGGCGTATGGTTAGCTTACTCAAGTAAAAATAACATTTCCAGTAATACGGTCTACAACAGCTCACATACTGCCATTTTGCTATATTCCTCCAATCATAATACTCTTTCTAGCAATAAGGTCTATAACTCTGGCCCAGGTGTTTCCCTGAGTGAATCCAGCAATAATTTAATTTCCAGTAATAAGATCTACAACAACTCAGGGGATGGCATTAGCTTGTCCTCCTCCAGCAATAATAACACCATTTCAGATAATGTCATCAATCACAACTCCGTCAAGGGTATTGATATAAGAATTTCCAGTAATTCCACTATTTCCAATAATACTATCTACAACAATTCCGATGAGGGCATTTACCTAGGTTCTTCTAGTAATAATACTATTGAAATCAATGGAATCTACAACAATTCCGATGAGGGAATTTACCTGTATTCATCCTATAATAATTCGATTTTCAACAATACTATCTGGAACAATTCTTATCAGGGTATTTACGTTGGTACATCGGAAAACAATACTTTCTCCAGTAATACTGTCTACAACAATGATCATAGTGGTATTGACCTAGGTTCCTCAAGTAATAATACCCTCTTCAACAATACTATCTACAACAACTCCCTGGAGGGGATTTACCTAGGTTCCTCAAGTAATAATACCCTCTTCAACAATACCATCTACAGTAACTCCCATGATGGTATCTACCTGTGGTCCTCCAGTAATAATACCATTTCTAGCAATACTATCTACAACAACACCTATGGTGGCATTAGGCTTTCTAACTCGAACAAAACAAGTATTATCAAAAATATAATTTCCAATAATTCTTGGGATGGTATTCGTCTTGCTTCTTCCTGCAAAAATAGTGTTTCTAATAATACTGTTCATAACAGCAGTCGTGGAATTAGACTTGAGTGGGCTTTCAATAACAGCATCTTCGATAATTACTGTAATGAAAACCCTGTTGATGGCATTTCAGTGTCTTTCTCTTGGAACAACAGCATTTACTATAATATTTTCTATCATAACCATCGGAATGGTATACAGATTGAAACCTCATCTGATTACAATTGCATTTTCGATAACACAGTATACAATAACACCAATGAAGGTGTTCACATACATGATTCTAATTATAATACGATTTCGGATAATGTGATCTATGACAACAGCTGGAATGGCATCAAGACGGATAACTCCTATAAAAATAGTTTTATCAATAATACACTCTATTCCAACTCATATGGTATTCATCTGAGTTCCTCCAGCAATAACTCCATTATAAACAATACAATTGACAACAACAGAGAGAGAGGGATTAGTCTAGAATCCTACAGTATCAATAATTCAGTGTATGGAAATACAATCTCGAACCATGAGTATCGGGCAATTACGATTGTAAACTCCAAAAATAACAACATTGTGTTCAACCAAATTTCTACCTCTACCCAGTATGGAATCTCAATCGAATCCTCCGCCGCAGAAAACAACATAATCGCGTGGAATGATTTCTTTGACAATGGTGGTGGACCTTCCCAAGCTCGTGACGATGGAATACGTAACATTTTTGCGTATAATTATTGGAACGAATGGACCGCTCCAGATACCAATAGTGACGGGATTGTTGATAATCCATACGTCATTGATGGTGCAGTGCGTAACAATCGAGACCCCGCTCCCTTGGCTTCCCCTGCTCCATCCAGTCCCTTCCATTACCTCTCTGAACCAACGGTTATCGAACCCAACTTCAGTGGAACCTTCAGTGGAATGATTACGATCACTTGGCATCCAGCTATAGATTCCCTTGCTCATTCTATAACGTATACAGTCTATCTTTCTGCGAATGGTGGTACCAGCTGGCTTTCCTTAGGAACTGTGACTACGCCCACGCTCCTCTTTGATACAACTACTGTAGCGGATGGATCAAATTATTTAGTCAAGGTAATCGCTACATGTTCGGAAAGCTTAACCAACGAAGATACGTCTGATGAACCCTTTACTATTCAGAATGAAGTGATCACAACGACCACGACGACAATTTTTCCAACAACTGCTCCAATCACAACAACTGCACCAGCCATAACGACAACCACAACAACTTCAACTGCTCCAACTATAAGCGCAGGTTCTGCACCAGGATGGCTATTCGCTATTCTTTTATTGGTCGCTATTAGCATATTAAAAACAAGAAGAAGTTTCAAAAAAAGGGTCTGATGTAAACAGCTTGTTATAATTGACTAAAGAGTGATAAGACGAAAAATTCGTAGTTGTTGATATTATAAAACTGATTCCATGACTCTTTGCAGTTCTTCTCGCATAGTTTCGTGCATAGCAGTGGAAAAGCGAATGAAAACACTGTAATAGAAGATGTTATCTTGAAAAAATTGGGTTAATCTATCCTTTTCCTTTTTCTGCGTCTCCTCAGTGACAGGTATGTCTTCCAGTTCAGGTAGGAACTTTTTACGCATCATCATTTGGATTTGAGTATAGTACCCTTGAACTCGACTAAGTTTGCCAACCCCATATTGCTCAATACTTGCTGCTCCTTTGTAGTATTTCTTCCTTTGTCCAGGTTTTTTTATTATCTTGACAATTTTGAGTTCTTCCAT
>JAEOTU010000302.1 GCA_016839665.1 Candidatus Hodarchaeota archaeon | reverse complement strand
CGATTTTTCATTGGGCAAACGCAGACTACCATCTAGTCAAACAGAAAAGAAATTGGCAAGCAATAGGGGTTATAGTAGGGTTAGTGAATCTCCTCATCGAATGGGCGTTATTTCTAGTTATTATTACCACTGGAGCTCTCCGTGTTTCGACTACCCAAATTACCCCTGATGTTTTTGGCCTTTTTCTAAGTGTTTTCGCTATAATTTTCCTCATTGCAGCCGTGTCTCGAGATATTCTCTTCAAGGAGAGCACTACATCACTCACCAAGGAGGAATGAGTTTCGTGCCTCGTGGTGGTGGTGGTGGTTTCCGAGGCGGAGGCGGCGGCGGTGGCGGCTTTCGTGGTGGTGGATTTCGCGGAGGTAGTCGTAGTTTCCGTGTAGGAAGTGTTCGATCATCTGGACGGCCGTTTGGTCGTACAGGATCTCGTAGAACGGTATCGCGAGCTCCTCGTGGCAGTAACTATCATAGACCTCATCATCGTCGTCATTGGGGCGGTTATTATAGACCATGGTACCGAAGACCTTGGCACTGGTATTGGTGGTGGGGACGACCTTATCGTCCTTGGTATTATGCTCCTGTATACTGGGGAGGAGGTACTGTACTCTTAATCGTTGCATTACTAATCATAATACCTGTGATGGGTTTCATGGTGATACCTTATCCTTTCAGTAGCGCTGATGCTCAAGGTACCATCACTTACCGAGACACTCAAACACTCTGGTATAATGAATATTGGTATGAAAAAGAGCCTATGTCTGCAGGCCAAACTATTGAGTATAGTATGCAGTCTTTAAGTGAGGTTACCTTCTTAATCTGGGATCAACCTTTCGAAGATTTTCCTGATACAAAAACGCTTACAGGGAGTTATCAAGAATCATCGATCACCGTAGAAGCTGACCATGATTATGAGTATATTGGTTACTTTTTGAAAGAAGATTCTCAATTAACTTATGAATTCAATATTACATCAGGTGGAGAGATAGAGTTTTTCATTGCTGATGCTAATGATTTGAATCGCTGGAACAATTGGGAGACAATATACACCACTGTTTCATATACTGGATCAGTTGGAGACAGTGGATCATTCGATGTTCCTTATTCTCAGGACTGGTATCTTGTTTGGTACAATAGTGGTGATTCGCCTGTACAACTCGATCTTATTGTGGACTATACAGCAGTTGGAGCGTTCGATTTCAGTAATGCCGATGTAGTTATGGAAGGTGTTGATAATGTCGCTGCATCGACTTTCGTTGTTCCTAGTACTGGAGATTGGTACTTTTTCATTTACTTTGATCCTTTTGTAAATTCAGCGGAATCCGTTGATATAACATTTGATGTATCCTATAACACGAATGTTTCATCTAATGATCGCTGGAAAGATCTAACCCCAATCTTTGTTATTATCGGTATTATAATAGTGATTCTTTTGATCGTAGCAGTTATTCAACGAAGATCATCCAAAGAGACTGCAACAACCGCAGCTACGACTGCAGCAGTCACCACTACTCCTTCAACAACAGTAACTCCTGCTGAGGCAAAAAAATGTCATCGTTGCAACTTTCCCTTACAACCTGGTGATATTTTTTGCAATAATTGTGGTGCTAAACTAGCAGGTCGAGACTACGGCGTTTCTAAAGTTACGACACCCGCCTCGGAAAAAAATTGCCGTAGTTGCGGGAAACTTCTCATTCCTAACAGTCGTTTCTGCAAACATTGTGGGGCGAAAATTGAACAGGAAGTTAAAACGCATAAATATTTCCCCGATGAGAGAGAAGCCTTTTTCTGCCAATTAGACAATGAAAAACATCCTTCCACTGACTCAGCATATGAATGCGATCAATGCTCACGAATGATCTGTAGTAACTGTTATGACAATATTACCCAAACTGGCGTAACTCGTTGTCCCTACTGCAAAGGAGAGTTATCTAAAGTCCAGTGACTCTCCTTAACTCCTTTTTATTTTTTCTTTTTCTATCTCATTTCAGGAATGAGATTTGGTGGTTGTTCTCCTTGCTCAATAGCGAGAATATTGTCAGCTACCATTCTAGCCATGGCATTACGGGCTTGAGTTGTAGCAGATCCTATATGTGGAGTAAGTACAGTATTCTGTAACTCCCTTAGCTCTTGGGGAATGGATGGTTCGTCATAAAAAACATCTAATCCTGCTCCTGCTATTACCCTGTTTTTCAGAGCATTAATAAGATCTTTTTCATTGATAATACGACCACGAGCAGTGTTGATCATGTAAGCTGAGGGTTTCATGAGTGATAATTCTCGTTTTCTTATTAAATGATGGGTTTCAGGTGTGTAAGGGATGTTAAGACTAATAATATCTGCTTCACGGAGTAAATCATCTAATTTTTCTTTGAAAGTAAGATTATGATGCTGTTCAAGTTTATGTTTACGAGTTCTCGAGTGATAAATAATTTTCATATCAAAACCAACTGCTCTTTTCGCTACAGCAGTTCCTATTCGACCTAATCCAACTATTCCCAAAGTTTTGTTAGTGACCTCAAATCCAAGCTGATACTCTGGAAGCCAACCAGGAAAAGCGTTATCACGACAAATAATATCCCCCTCCACTATTCGTCTAGTTACTGAAAGAATTAATCCCCAAACAAGGTCAGCCGTGGCATCTGTCAAAACATCAGGAGTATTGGTAACAAGAATATTTCTTTTCTTAGCAGCTTCTATGTCAATATTGTTATAACCTACTGCATAATTCGCAATTCCTTTAAGAGATAATGCTAAATCCATCATACTATCCGTTATATCTACTGAAAGTAATGGAACCAGAAAATCAGCTTTTGGGAGTAATTTCTGCAGTTGTGAATCAATGGGAAGATGTTCATCTAAAATCTTTACTTTCATGGTTTTTCTAAGAACATTTAGACCTGTTTCAGGGATTTTATGTGTACAAAGGACAATAGAGCTCATTCTTATCACTATTTATTCAATTTCTATTTGATAAAAAACGCTTGTTCAAATTTATAATGAATTCTGTATGTTTCAAGAATTTTTTTGGAAGTATGTTTCGAAATCTTCTAAATCATTAAGAGAGGGGATCTTATATTTTCTATTTTGACAATATTCTTGTAATAACAAATCAAGACTCTTGGCTGTTTTCTCAATTTCTCGAAAATCAGTTCTAGAAAT
>JAEOTU010000301.1 GCA_016839665.1 Candidatus Hodarchaeota archaeon | reverse complement strand
TTCTGTCTCTTAGTAAGATTCTTTGGTGTTTGTACAACTACTCTCAGATATAGATTTCCACGGTTGTTGTCATTTAATCTCGGCAGCCCCATTCCACGTAAGCATAATTGAGTATGCGTCTGTGTTTCAGAGGGGATTTTTACTGTTACATTCTTACCATCGATTGATTTGATCATAAGTTCTCCCCCTAAGATTGCTTTTATGAAACTTATAGGGGCCATCATATAAAGGTCGTCTCTACGTCTTTCAAATATTGGATGCTGTAAAACATTCAATACTATATATAGATCTCCTGGTTCTCCACTACTGACAGAATTTGAGGGTTCCCCTGCATTTGGAATCTTTATCTTGTACCCAGAATCAACACCTTTTTTAATCTTAAGCAATATCTTTGTTTGTTTTTGAATATTACCTGTTCCTCTACACACATTACATAGATCATGAATAGATACTCCAGTACCTTCACACTGAGGACAAATCTTAGCCGTTATCACATGAGCTCCTCCTCTATTTTGCACGTTTCTAACATGCCCAGTACCACTACAATGAGAGCATTTACCTGATCTCCCAGATCTGGTCCTTAAACCTTTACAAGCATTACATATCCTTGACATTGGCACTTTGACTGTTTTTTCAACCCCCATTGCAGCATCCTCAAGTGTAATATTCAAACTCAAATTAACATCATTTCCTCTAACCGTTTTTTCTAAACCTTCCCTATTTCTATACAGAATATCAAATATTCCACCTCTACTTGCAAAACCAGAACTAGACGTAGACCCAAAGAATGAATCAAATATTGCGTTTCCAAAAATATCTTCTACATCTCTATAATGAGTGAAATTATTCCAGTTAAAACCTTCTGCTCCAAAGGCTTCATTTGCTACTCTATGACCAATCTGATCATACTTCGCTCGTTTATCCTTATCGATAAGTACTTCATATGCCTCTGAAATTTCCTTGAATTTCTCCTCCGCATCCTTTTTATCACCTTTATATGTATCAGGGTGATATTGTTTTGCTAATCTACGATATGCTTTCTTAATTTCTTTTTCGTCAGCTTTTCTTTTAATGCCAAGGATCTCATAATAATCTTTTTTTGACATATATCCATTCCATAGTTTTTTTATATTTAATATCCCTAAAGAAATACATTCATATTGGAGAAGAAATATGCGAGTCGTCTCAAATTTTATCAATATTTGGTAATAAGTAATTTTTTTTTATTCTTCTTCATCCATTACTTTATATTCTGCATCAACTGATTCCTTACCTTTTTTCTCTCCCTCAGGTTTTTCTCGTGATTGACCCTGTTGACCTGTTTGTTGATATGTACGAATTGAAATATCATGAAATGCTTGTGTTAATTCTTTCATTTCTGATTGAATTTTTTGTATATCTTCACTCTTTATGGATTCCTTCAATCGTTCAATAATTTCATTGATTCGTGTTCGTTCGTTACTATTAACTTTATCGCCTAAATCTATAAGAGATTTTTCTGTTGTATATATAAGATTCTCTGCTTGGTTCTTTGCTTCGACAATTTCACGACGCTTTTTATCTTCTTCTTCAAATTTTTTCGCCTCTTGAATCATTTTATCTATATCACTTGTTGATAATTTAGTAGAAGCGGTAATTGTTATCGTCTGTTTTTTACCGGTACCAAGATCCTTAGCTGCTACATTTATTATACCATTTGCATCAATATCAAAGGTGACTTCTATCTGAGGGACTCCTCTTGGAGCTGGTGGTATTCCCATCAAATGAAATTTTCCAAGGCTTACGTTATCCCTACCAAACTCTCTCTCACCCTGTAAAACATTTATTTCTACACTTGTTTGATTGTCTGCTGCAGTGGAAAATATTTCACTTTTCTTAGTTGGTATAGTAGTGTTTCTCTCTATTAATCTTGTGGACACACCACCTAAAGTCTCAATACCTAGCGATAACGGAGTAACATCTAATAATAATACATCCTTCACTTCCCCTGTTAATACACCAGCTTGTATTGCAGCACCCATAGCCACACATTCCATTGGATCAACTCCTCTTTCCACTTTTACTCCAGTGTAATCCTCAACGAATTTCTGTACTATTGGCATCCTTGTTGGCCCTCCAACAAATATGATTTTAGTTATATCACTAGAAGATAGTTTAGCATCCTTTAACGCCTGATTTATAGACTCTTTACATTTTTCCACTATTGGTCTAACAAGTTCATCAAGTTTTGCTCTATTTATTTTCATTACAAGATGTTTAGGCCCAGAAGCATCTGCAGTTATAAAAGGTAGATTTATATCAGTTTCAAGAACATTTGAAAGTTCTATTTTTGCCTTCTCACATGCCTCCCGTAATCTTTGTACTGCCATCTTATCATTTCTGACATCTATACCTGACTGTTTCTTGAATTCATTAGCTACATAATCAACGATTGCATTATCCATGTCAGTACCACCTAACTGTGTGTCACCACTTGTAGAAATAACCTCAAAAACGCCCTCACT
>JAEOTU010000300.1 GCA_016839665.1 Candidatus Hodarchaeota archaeon | reverse complement strand
TTATTCTGAAGTTTGTGGGACAGATGTTCATCTTCGAAAAGGTCACTTGGATGGAGTACCATATCCAATCATTCCTGGACATGTCTCCACTGGTGTCATAGAAGAGCTAAATGGAGATGTTTGTGATGTCGAGGGAAATCTCTTGCAAGAGGGGGATCCAGTTACGTTCTTGGATGTCCATGAAACTTGTAATAGCTGTTGGTATTGTTTAGTTGCTAAAACAAGTACCCGTTGTCCAAAAAGAAAGGTGTATGGAATTACTTATTCCGCAAATGAAGGTCTTCTTGGTGGTTGGGCTGAATATATTTACCTGAAACCTGGAGTGAAAATAATAAAATTATCAAACCGATCATTTTTGAAAACTTTCATCGCTGCGGGTTGTGGCCTTCCAACTGCTATTCATGCCATTCAAAGATCTGAAATTAAACTTGGTGACACAGTTGCTATTCAAGGTTCAGGTCCAGTTGGATTAATGGCAGCAATATGCGCAAAGTTAAGTGGTGCTTTTCAAGTTATTCTGCTTGGAGCTCCAGATCATCGCTTGAGAATTGCACATGATTTCGGAATTGAAGAAACAATCAATATTATGGATTTTGATCCTCAGTTACGAGTTCAAAAAGTGTTAGATTACTCAAATAAACGAGGTGCGGATATAACTGTCGATGCAACTGGTGTCCCGTCAGCGATACGAGAAGGAATGGAAATGACAAGAGATGGGGGAACTTATACCATCGTTGGCCAATACACAGATGCAGGAAACGTAGAAATCAATCCACACCTACATATCAACAAGAAACATTTGACGATTCGTGGATCATGGGGAAGCGACTTTAGTCACTTTCATTTGGCTGTAAAATTAGTTGAGAAATTTTCTGAAAGCATTCCATTTGAAAGAATTATTACAAAAGAATATTCTTTAGAGGAAGTGAATGCTGCTTTAGAAGACGTCGAACAATTACGTGTAATGAAAGCATTGATCAAACCTTAGTAATAGAGAGAAAATCAGGAATTTCAACACTATGAATGTACTTGTTATAGTATTTCCAATAATATCTTTATTTGTTATAGGGGTAGTTTTGCGTCAGGTTAATCTTTTTGACCAAGATGATGCTAACATCCTGATTAAGTTAGCTTTTTACGTCTCGTTGCCAGCATTAATTTTAAAAACAATCCCTGCTATTGAAATCTCAGTAGACTATCTTTACCTACCCCTAGTCGCAGTTTTGACTATCCTCGTGATGTTTGTTACTTCCAGTTTGGTGTTATCTTTTTTAAATTTTGAAGAAAAAACACGGGGAGTTTTCATCATCGGAACTATGATTTTAAATTTAGGTTTTAATGTTCCTTTTGTGCTAGCAGCTTACGGGCTAGAAGGTTTTGCCCGGGCTTCTTTTTTGGATATAGGAAATATTTTTTTAACCCTTTCACTGACTTATTATATTGCTCAAAAACATGGCTCCGAATTAGAATCCCCCTCATTTTTTAATAGAAAATTGATATCGTCTCCACCTCTAATAGCTCTGATTCTTGGGATTACAATCAATTTGCTCCAATTTACGTTTGACCCATTAATAATTGACATATTTGATCTTTTGGGGGCTTTATTAACTCCATTACTAATGATATCAATTGGGGTGTATTTCAATCCACGTTTCCAGAATCTTTTACCTGCTGTCAGTGTTGTTGGTATAAGGATGGGATTAGGATTAATTCTGGGCATTTTAGCCGTAATAGTCCTTAATCTTGACGATTTAAGTAATAAGATAATTATCATCAGTACAGCTGCCCCTGTGGGTTTTAATACATTGACATTTGCTTCTCTTGAGGATTTAGATAGAGAATTTGCAGCCAACGTACTTTCTATCTCAATTCCTGCTGGTATCTGTACGATCACACTTCTTTTAGCCTTCCTAGGTTAAAAAGATCAGTATTGGTGATTTAAACGAAAAAAATTGAAGTATATATACAATTATGGGAAGATTTGCGTCTTCAAGGGCTTAAAACAATTGAACTTATTGAAAATTTGAAAACATGGGACTTTAGGGTCACCCCAACTGAATTTTGTATAAGAGACACATTTTATCATACTGTAAGGTCGATTTTCGAAGATGCTGGAAATTGGTTTCTTAAAGATTCAACTCCTTACATACCCCAAGGAAATCCTTCTGAAGACTTAAATCGGGCTGTAGATCGTATAATCCTTGCAATAAGCGATTTTAATGACAATGATCTAAGTAAAGAGTTCACTTTTCAATGGGGAACAAAATCAACTGTAGCTGGTGCTATTCAACAAAATCTTTTTCATGCTGTAGGGCATTTTAGTCAACTACGAAATTGGACTGGTATCTACAAACGTAATCAAGACAAGCCTGCGAGAACTGTTCCTTGAACTGATAATTTCGAAGAGCTATTTAATGTCAGTTAATTCGTCAAAGATAATCTTGTTTTCCATGTGGTGATTCATTGGAATTTGGTGCAACTTGTGAGTATTATCCTTTACGAAAAGTCATGATGTATCGTCCTGGTTTCGAAACTACTCAAATTACCTTTGAGACATTTAAGGAACTCTCATTTAGAGATGTCGTATATTGGAGACGATTTCAACAAGAGCACGATGCTTTCTGTGAGCTTTTAAAAGGAGAAAATATCGAGGTCGTACTCCTAAATGACCTCCTGTCGGAACAAGATTTGTCAATTGTTGATCCAAACATGGTTTATGTCCGTGACACATGTGCAATTACTAGTGTAGGTTACATCCAGATGTGTATGGCTCATCAAGTAAGAAAACCAGAACCAATTCTTGTGGCACGATCGCTAAAAAAAATTGGGATACCTCCACTCCTTTCCATTACGTCTCCTGGGATATTAGAAGGAGGAGACTTCGTCTTCCCAGATGACCAGACATTAATGATAGGATATGGTACCCGCACAAACGAGAATGGACTAAATCAATTAGTGAAAATAGCCCTTGAAAAAATAGTTGAAACCGTAGTGTTGGTTCCCCTTCCTTCCTGGCGCGTTCATCTAGACGGTGGTATGATGTTTGTTGATAAAGATCTTATTTTATATCATCCTGCATCTGTAGAAACTTTTCCTGTCAGAGTTTGGCGGAAAGAAGAACCCATGAAATTGGCACCATTAATGGATTTCGTACAGGAGAATTATGATGCTGAAGCAATTCCAATTACCGATAATGAGTTATATTTGTTTGGAGCAAACGTTGTTTGCCTTGATCAGAGGAAATGTGTAATTTACGAGTGGAATGAACGTATTATCAAAGAGCTACAAGAAAGGAGTGTTGAGGTTTTACCTATTCAGGGTGGTGAACTAGCACGAGGCGGTGGTGGACCCCACTGTATGACCTTACCAATTTCACGAAAAACATAGACATTCGAAGTTATGGGAAAGTAATAAAATGAGCAATAAAAGTACAGTTTGTTTATCTTTTGATTTTGATGCCGAAAGTGTCCAAATTAGGCAACGTGAGGAACCTGGTAGAGTCTCTAAAGGACAATTTGCTATTCGAAGAGGAATTCCGAGAATTCTTTCTCTTCTTGATAGATTTGGAATCAAAGCAACATTCTTTGTATGTGGATGGGTTGCAGATGAATATCCACAACTCACGAAAATGCTCGTAAAGAAGGGGCATGAGATTGCAGCACATGGTTATCTCCATGAAAATTTCGACACACTTTCGATTTCCGATGAGAGAAGAATTATTGAGAAAACAACTCAATCTTTAAAAGAATTTTCTGAAAAAATAAAGGGTTTTAGAGCACCATACTTTAAGCTTTCAACTAATACTCTTAAATTGCTTTCTGAGACAGATTATATTTATGATTCTAGTTTAATGGCTGATGATCGTCCGTACTTAATAGAGATACCTGGAACAACAAGTAAATTAGTAGAATTTCCCGTCGAATGGTTTCTGGATGATTGGGTTATTTTTGAGGACAAACAACACACCCCATCAGATGCATTAAATATTTGGAAAACTCAGTTTGATTCACTCTCTGAGATCGGAGATATCCCGCAAAATCAAGGAGTATTCACAATTACTCTTCATCCAGCCTGTATTGGTCATGCATATCGGATCAATGTTTTAGAACGGTTGATTTCCCATATGAAAGAGAAAAAAGTAAAATTCTCAAGGATGGTAGATGTAGCAGAATCTCTTTTAAAAGAGTGGGTATAATATTATGAAAAAACGAACAAAATGGTGAATTCAAATGCTATACAATTTTTTAATTTCTGCTATTAAACGACACTTTGATGAAACAAGACTATTAATCGATCAACTAACTGATCATGATCCAAATCTATTAAGTGAACCTGTTTCATCTGGTCGTTCTCTAGGGGAAATAGTACTGCATATGATTCGTTCGATCGAATTTTACTCACGAGGAGTAGCAACAAATCATTGGGAACCATTATCGTACAATACAACTACTCATCGTTCAGCTCAAGAAATTAAAACACTGTATGAAGAAGTAATTACCAAATCTAAGAACCATCTAGAAAATATGTCCCCATCTGTGCTTGATGAGTTGCTTGAGGACTTTAATCGTCCTGCTACTAAAGGTGAGATTTTATTAGAACTGCTTGAGCATAGTGTGCAACACCGAGGTCAAATGCTGGTTTATCTCCGCTTACTTGGTATAGAACCAGTTAAAATTCCATATATTGCATAATTTTGAATGGAGTTACATAATTAGATTAGTTTATCGATTATGACTAAGTGTGAGAATTAAATGGCTAATGTTGTTGAATCTGAGAAGGAAAAAGAAAAGCAAATTCCTCAATCCCAGATCACATCAATATTTTCATCTATAAAGAAGTCTATTCCATCAAATTTTTATGATAACCTCAATGTCAAAGATCGAAATGAATTATCTGTTTTCTCAGAAATGACTGGAATTCCAATAGAATCAGGGGAAACCTTTAGACAGCTTGCAGCATTATTGATACTAAACAGA
Organism: Candidatus Hodarchaeota archaeon; assembly: GCA_016839665.1. The sequence goes on along the minus strand of JAEOTU010000300.1, from coordinate 23,632 downwards.
TTCTTGTTTATATTTAAATATGAAGAAGAAGATGATTTTTCAGGTTCTTCTATTGAGGGAGCTTCTAATTTTCTAAAGAAAAAGTACCCCAAAATGTTTATCTCTTCAGTTCTTGACTCGATAGCCAACCTAAGCTCATTGGTTGTTTTACCCTCGTTACTTCCATTTAATCAGGAGTTCCTCAACCAATCAACACAGGTATTGTCATCTTTATACTTAGAAATCGTGAATCAAAAATTTCGACGAAAAATGGGCCAATTTTGGACCCCGCAATACATTTCGGAGTTTATGATTAATTTATTACTTGAAAATAACCCACGAAATATTCTTGATCCCTGCACAGGGCCAGGAACCTTTATTCATACTCTACGAGAGATTTCATCAGATTTCCAAGGTAAGATCACAGCAATTGAACTCCACCCTCTTTTATATGAAATAACTAAAGTAAGTTTGTATGATTCTCCTTATAAAACGGAATTGATATATGGAGATTTCCTCACAACGCAAAAAAATGACTTTAATCATAGTATTTTTGATACATTAGCGTTGACCTCCTTAGGGGGTCTTGATTCGTTCTTTGAGACACAATCAAATGGATTCGATGCCATTATCTGTAATCCTCCATACTCTAGACACCATGTCATTTCATCAAAAATTAAGGAGGAAATCGGAGAGGAGATAGAAAATTCATTCGGAGGTGTTTTTAGTAGGATTTCTAGTCTATTCATGTATTTCATTCTCAAATCATTGAAACTATTACTTGAAAATGGCCGAATTGTATTTATTACTCCAACAATAATTTTTGAATCAAGAAACAGCATATATCTGAAAAAGATTTTGAAAGACAGATATACAATTCCATTCATCATCGTTTTCCACCACACATTAAGTGTCTTTCCAGGTGTGGACGCAGCTGCGTGCATATTTACCGTTGAGGGGAAAATTCCCAAACCAACAGATGAGACTAAACTATTGATATTGAAAGAGTGGACTTCAAAGGAAAGAATTAGGAATTATCTTAAAATTGTAAGTAATGATGTTTTTGAGTGGTCAACAGGTGAATTATACATCAAAAAACAAACCGAACTTGATCCTGAACGTAATTGGACTACTCCTTTCGCATTTTCATTCTCTGATGAGGATGGCAACTATGTAGAAATGTCAAGATACTTCAGAGTAATGCGGGGAATTGCAACAGGAAATAATAAGTTCTTTACATTTTCTGATGAAGAATTGACAGCACACAAAATTGATCACCGATATGTTGTCCCGACAATTAGTAAAACCCGTTATGTGCAAAAATACGTTCTTTCAAAGGAAGATTTTACCCAATTAAAAGATCAACAGAGAAATATTTGGTTGCTTAACATCCACCAGGATATAGACACTTTTCAAGACAGAAATTTAGAAGAATATCTCGAATATGGCGTAAATCAAGATGTTCCTGAGGGGAGTTTAGTTAAAACTAGGAAAGTATGGTATCAGACCGAGAAAAGAGACATTCCTGGCTTTCTTTATACGTATTTGAGCCGAGGTAATCCACGATTCATCCTAAATGAAGCAAAAGTCAGGCCATTGAATACATTTTTAATGATTTACCCCAAAGAAAAGATAGGGTTGTCGGAAGATGTCTTAACGATCTTCTGGGTGATTCTAAATTCCCAGACTACAGTTCGTGCTCTTAGAGGTGTTGGTAGGAGTTATGGAGGAGATACTTTAAAAATTGAACCGAAAGAGATGGAGAGGGCTTTGATTGTCAATCCTTTCAAACTATCAAATGAAGCGAAACAGGAATTGTTAAAGTTAGCAGAAGAATTAAAAACGGTTGAAACGGTTCAAGACAAAGAAATAATCAACAAAATCGATTCAATCTTAGAGAAAGAGCTGAAATCTTAGCATCATTTTAATTTTAGGAAAGAGGTAACTAGTTAATCAAAAATTTCTTGTACCAATTGTTGAAGTTTCTCTAGGGATCGAAGCTTCTTATCATTCCACAATTTTTTAGAAACCTCTGCAATTAGTTGATGTTCAGCGATCTCCGCGTTGAATTTAGGCACTCTTATTTCTCTAATAAGGTTGATTGAAGTTGAAGTAACTAATTTCTTTGCTGCAATAAATTTTCGAACCAAAGGAGAGTTTAACACTCCTGCTACAAAATAAGCTTCATCTTCACTGGAAAAGGGAACATACATAACCTTATTATTTGGTACGGGAATTTTTCGTCCAAGAAACTGATCAACTATGGGGTGAGCTATCGTACACCTGAAGTCTCCTATTTCAGACCAAAGGAGCCTAAATGGAGCAAATAGATTAGGATTAACGTTATATATAGAATAAAAAGGATCTACTGATCTGAAATATTTTTTATAGCCAGATCGTTCTATCAAAGAATCTTTAAAGCTGTATAAATACTTATATGTATTTGGATAGTCCTTCTTCATCTTTGAAATAGTTATCCCCTTCCTAGTATTTGGATTATTAGTAACCAATATATAATAATTCTCTGTCGGAGTAATATTCCATATTCCAACGTCCCTCCCTCTTATTAATGGATAGACTAAATCTGGCTCAATTTTCATTTGGACAGACGGAACCTTTATCTTTCCAACATCACCAATATTTTCAATGAGAATTGTTCCATCAAGGTTGAGTTCAAGTATTTTAATCCAATAAACACCATTAAGCCACGTACAAACACCTGATTTCGCTAAATAGGGAGAATCTCCCTCTAACACCCGTATCAATTTCGAAAAATCCTTATCAGACGAGGGATAGATAATCCAAGGTGATTCTAATTTTTTTGAGGAAGGTTGAGCTAAGAATTCTTCTTTACTGATACCATCTATAATGTCTCCAAACGTCAAGGAATTATCAGAGTATTCAATTTTTGCAATCTTTTTCCAAATATTGTATTTAACAGGATAATTTGTTTTCTCTCCTTTTTTACAATACATGATAACTGCTTGTGCATTGGCTGTAAAGGGTTTTAACTCTGACAAATCATCTACTTTCAGAACCCTAAAAGATTCATTTCCCTTGATTTGAAATTTCCTAAACCCCTCTCCTGTTTTCACTGATTGAAAAATTGTTCGTGTTATCAAAAAAACCAAAGAACCTCCGTCTTTCAGATAATTGTCTATACATCTATGTACAAACAACATAGAAAAATCCTTCTTTCCACCTCCGAGCCTAGCTTCAGACCCCTTTTTTATTGAAAATAAATTATATTGCTTCCATAGATTTAGAGTGGCTATCCTATAGGAGTGGGGGAGATTCTCCCAGCTAATCCAAGGGGGATTTCCTAAAACATAGTCAAATTTTTCCTGTGAAAAAGGGAAAATAGATTTATCTGTTAAAATGGTGTCCATGCAAAAAATGGGGATTTTAGAACCCTTTTTAGCAAAAGGTATCAGATCTACAATCGCTATTAAATAATTTGTTCGAGAGGTAACTATAGCAATTGGATTTAAGTCAAAACCGACAACTTGATTAATAATTAATTGAAGGAGATCAGATCGGTTTACAGTTGATCCAAGTTGATTTATCAGTTGATCTATTGCATGTATTAGAAATGTACCTGAACCACATGCAGGATCCAATATACGTATGTCTTTATGCAAATCAAGGTTAGTAATAATGTATTCAACAATCCAATTAGGTGTATAAAATTCCCCTAAATCATGTCTAACAGCGTTTGGAATTAAATTTTCATAAAGATCCTTAAAGATGTCTTTTGAACCACCAGCAAGAATTTCATTGAATAAGGACTCGTAGCCATCCAAAGTTCTTAGGATCAAATAAATGCTTTCTCCCAGGGATGATGACCACTCCTCAGTAAGCCACCAGAGGAAAGTATCCTCTATAAAATCATTCAAGCCAATTGATTCAAAAATATCATCTGAATACATTGTCTTAAAAGTTTCAGCGAATGAATCTCCATCCGTTTCTAATAAAAACTTGATGTACCTCTTATCAACTGTTTTTGTTTTACGGCATGCTAGTTCTGAAGCAAAAATCGTTAGAAGCAATGAAAAGTATGTTTGAAGACAAAAAACTACTTCATCAATTTCAGTTTCATTTCTATTGAACTTATTAGCTAATGCAACTACTGATGGTTTTAGTTTTGAAAAATCATACCCACAAGATTTTGAAAAAGACATTTTCCATTTGTTAAATAAGCTCATAGTTTGAGTAGCTGATGCATTGTTGAAAATATCAATTAGAACTCCAACAAAACGTACACAGTTCAAAGATTGAAAACCAAAATCTTTAATCAGCAATTTTGAGGACAATAGGAACCAACAACATTATAGACAAACAAGTATTCAAACAGGCTTAAGATCTAATTGAATTTTATAATACATATCTGTTAGCCACCTTATAATATTCGATAATCTATAAAATGAAAAAGACATTATATAAATTGAATTAATTTATATGTAAGACTCTCTAATGAGTTCTATCTGTTAAATTTCATTCGAGTTGAGACATTAATGGTTTTTCAAATTCCACCAGAAAAATTATTGGATCATCTCGATCTATTTAAAGGGATTAAGTATTTACGGAATATACTTGTTAATATTTCATTTAATAAAACAGGATATGTCATTACTGATAATGAAAAAGACCCAACGCTAATATTATGTTCTCCAACACCAGAAGCATGGATTTGGTTCCTCGGTGGTGAGATTACTTCGGAGGATAAAGGCGACATGTTATCAAAAATTCCTGAAAAAAAAGGGATTCTTGTGCCAACAAACTTGGAACAGGAATGGTTAGCAGTATTTAAACAACAATGGAAACATGTTGGATACTTTACTCGAACAGCTTTATCCGTAAAGGCCTTAAAAATAGAAAATGTTCAAAAATTAATAGAGCCTTTAGATAAAGGATACAATCTGGTAGAGGTACATGAAAAAGAGATGAATTTCATTGCAGAAAATTGGACTGGGTGGGATAGGATGGATAAATATCAAGGTTATTGCATTAAGGAAGGAAAAAAAGTTGTTAGCATTGCAATAGGAAGCTTAAATCCTCTTAAAATCACAAATAGTATTGAGATAGCTATTCAAACTGCACCTGAGTATCGAGGTCGAGGTTTTGGAAGTATTGTAGGCGCGAAACTGGTAGAATACTGTTTGCTGCATAATATAGAACCCCACTGGGACGCGGCAAATGAAATATCTGTATTATTAGCTGGAAAACTTGGTTATACTGATCCAGAGCCTTATATGTGTTATTATTGGTGGAAAAACAACAGATGATTCGTGATCCAAAGACACTTGCAATTTTACTTGCAGAAAAAGCCAGATTGTTCCGAAAGTCAATAGAAAAAGAAGTTGTCCCGTTAGAAAGGGGAAATGATTTCAAAGAAAGATTGTTTGGAGAAAAAGGTTTATTCAATCTCTTAAAAAGAATGTTAATTGAAGATTTAACTCAGAAAGAATTTGTTGATTCATACGTTCAAACGATTACTTACGGTCTGTTTTTGGCACGTATCAATGCTAGTGCCTCAACATTATCTCGAAAAAATTCGATTGATTTCATTCCATCATCAATGGAAATTATGAGAGAATTATTTGAAACAATAAGAATAAAAACCATCCCAAAAAGTATTAGCGATATTCTCGAAGAAATAATAAAAATTTTAAATTCTACGGAAGTATCAAGCTTTACAACCTTAATCTCGAAAACACAGAAAGAACATGATTCATTTGTTTACTTCTATGAAAATTTTCTTGAAAACTACGATCCAAAACAGCGAAAGATAAAAGGTGTTTATTATACTCCTATTCCTATTGTTTGGTTTATTCTCAATGGTATTGAACAGATTCTTACTGATGTATTCAACACCACTGGATTCTCGGATCCGAGTTTGGCAGTTTTAGACTTTGCTACTGGAACTGGAACATTCATCTTGGAAGTCTTTAAAAGGGTATTATGTTGTGCTGATGAGGAAAGAAAAGGAGACATTATCAGAAATCACCTTTTGAAAAATTATCACGGATTTGAGTGTTTAATTGCTCCATACGCTATTACTCATTTGAAACTCTCCCTCTTTCTAAACGAGCAGGGTTATAATTGGCAATCAGACGACCGAATCCAGGTTTTTCTAACTGACACTTTGGATAACGTTATACGCAAAGGAGCACAGTTCTTTCCAAAGATTTCCCTAGAAGGTCAGACTGCAAATAAAATCAAACTTCAAAAGAAAATTATGGTGGTACTAGGTAATCCTCCCTATAATGATAAGTCACGTAATAACAAACAATGGATACTAGACCTAACTTCATTGTATAAAGAAGGTGTTCCAAAACGAAGCTGGCGTAACTTAAATGACGACTATATGAAATTTCTGTGCTACGCACAATGGAAAATTGAACAGAATAAGCAGGGAGTTATTGGAATTATTACTAATAATTCTTTCCTTGACGGAAACTCCCATTTTGTCATGAGATCAAAACTATTGGAAACATTCGACCAGATATTCATTCTTAATCTTCATGGTAACACTCGAAAAGGAGAAACTGATGAGAATATCTTCGACATTCAAATTGGAATATGTATAATCTTCCTAGTCAAACATGCTAAACTACAGTCAAAAAAGCATGTATATTACTTTTCTACATTGGAGCATAATATTATAACCCGTCAAGACAAATACCAGTTCTTACTAGATCAATCAACAAAAATCTTCACCAAGGAAGGCATCTCATGGAAAGCTTTTACTCCTAGAGCTCCCACATATCTATTCGTTCCAAAAGATTTGACTTTTGCTCAGGAATACCTACAAGGTATTCCACTACTTGATATCTTTCAATTCTACAAAAGTGGCCTAAAGACTGACAGAGATAAGGTATCTGTTCAGATGAATATAACAAAATTAAAAGACATTATTTGCGACTTATTGGATTTAGAATCTGAAATATTTCGACAGAAATACCAAGTAGGGAAGGATAGAAGGGACTGGAAAATTTCAGAAATCCGTGAAAGCGTACGACAATCGATACAACTGGTTATTGTTGATAGAAAAGACAGAAAGCGATATCTTCAAGGAAAGTCAATTGAAGAAAACACTGTTTGGCAATTAAATTCCTCCCAGGATCTAGATGAGGAGGATTGGGATCAAATTATCCATAGAAAATTCGTGCAAGTGCAATATCGACCATTTGACTATCGTTGGTTATTTTATGACAAGAAAAAGGGATTAATCAGTTATCCAAGATGGGATCTATTTCAGCATTTGTTGATTAGACCTGGAGATAATATTGGATTAGCATTCTGTAATACCACACCTTCAATAAAAACTTGGCAACATGTGTTTGTAACAAAAGGCCTTGCAGAAGGGGGATTAATTTCTTCCAAAACGAGCGAATGGACTTTGATTGCTCCATTATATCTATTTCGAGAGACAACTGACGCTAAAAAAGAGAAAAAAATTATTCAAACAGAATTATCATATTCAATAGAAATGCAAAGCAAAACAAATGATTCAAATGATTTGAGCTTAAAACAGCAAGTTGAACGATATAAAAATCTCTCTACTAATTTCACTGAAAACTTTATCTCTTTTTTAATAGAAAAATATCACCCTGTACCTTCACCAGAAGACGCCTTCTCATACATTTACGCAATTCTTAATACTCAATTATATAGAAAAAAATTCTTACCTTTTCTTCAAGAGGGAGTTAGGATCCTCTTCATTCGTAACAGAAAACGATTTAACATGATTGCAGAGAAAGGTAAGGAGTTAATAGAATGTCATCTACTTCAATACTCCCCTCGTCTGGAAGCTAAAGAACTTCAATCACTAGCTGAATTTCCAAAAACAGGAAAAAATTTCATTGAAAGAATTAGCTATAAGAAAAATTCAAACTGTCTTATGATCAATCGTTCACAGTATTTTGAAAATATTACACCTGAAGTTTGGAATTTCAAAGTGGGTGGATACCAAGTTTTAAAGAAATGGTTGAATTACCGAAAGAATGATTTTATTTCCTTATCTAACGATGAGATAAAGCTATTTCAAAAGATTGTTAGAGCAATTACTGTCAGTAGATGCATATCAAATGAAATTGAATATATCCTGTTTGATAATATGAATATTGGCTATTAACCTATAATTCTTAGACATTTGTTTCTGAGGGACTTAGTGAGGGAATAATCATCCTGTGTAGGTTAAAACAATACTCGCTGAAGCAAGTATAGTCAAATCTGTTTCACTCCATAAGAAAACAAGCACTAAATAGTTTTCATCGACTGTGGTTTGTGACGTTGCGTTTATTGTGAAGACATCATTGGGAAAATTGGTAGTAGAAAACCGTGGTAACGAAAAATAATGACGATCTTGCTTTGTACCGTTTACAATGAAAATGAGACTTCCTGAAGAGTCAGCTGTGAACTCAAGGAATAAATTTGCGTCAGTGCTGCCATTAGTAGCCACCGAAAATGTCAAGTTTATTCCTGTATCTCCCAAATTTGTAGTATTAACCTGTAAATCTAAAAAAATGGGGCCGTTTGTATCGCCTACCATTAACAGATCTGATTGGAACGTTTTGGCATCTCGTTTGCTTGTACTACCCTCAGGAAAAACTGTAACCTTAATATAAATAGAATCGTTATGAGGGGTCAACTCTTGACCAAATATCGGATCGCAACTCAGGGGGATAGTTACAATGGCTTTGGCAGGGAGAAGTATTTCATTAAACTCAAGATTCATACTCCATCCTGGAATTAAAGTTGTGTTTTCAAGAGTCGAGTTGAACTTTTCCAACTCGAAACCTTCAGTTTCTATACGAACATTAGTACGTTCTTCGTTCTGAAGAGTTACCGAGAACTGGTCAATTAATATGTTGTCATCAGTTGTTTCGAACTCGGAGATAGAAAGCACTTCTACTTTAATAGGAGCAGGTGTATTAATTGTCCCAAAAACTACCAATGCCACTACAATCCCTGCTATCACAACCAAACCAATTAAGAGGACTGTAGCAATTACTGGTGACACAGCGCGTGATTTTTTTCGACAAATACTTATCATATTAATCATTTTACGCCTCCAAGATCTTTCTGTCAATGGATATTTCTTGACTGGTTTCATTATGATCCCTTTGTGTCACATCATTCAAAATATTCGTATAGACAGTTATTACCACTGTATCTCTGATGCAAAGCTAATAATTTTATGATACCTATAATATCTTTCGTACCTTTCTAAAAGGTGTCGATTCAAATCAAGAAGGACATGAAATTATTCTTAATAAGGGGTAATTGAAAAATTAATTGTAATGAGTGAAATCGAAAAATCTTCGCAACAATTCACTAAAAAATTAGCTCAAGTTGCAACTGGTATTCGTGATAATATTAAGAATCAAATTTTAGTAGAGGAGGAAAATGGCCCTCTTAATAAAATTTTTCGAGAATTTAAGCATGTTATAAATGATCTTACACTAGAAGCATTCTCGGATATGTATGCTCAGACCATATCTTACGGGCTACTTTTTATTAGAATCTTTCATTCCAACAATGTTAACCTAGGAAACATTAAAGGGATACTCCTAACTACAAGTCCATTCTTAGAGAATTTTTTAGGTGAAATCACGAAATACAATGATAAACAATCAACTAATATGTATTTAGAAAATCTAGGTATCAATAAATTAGTTACACTACTGAAAAATTCCGATATACAATCAATTTTAAGCAGTATTCACGAAAAATGGGAAACGAAAGACCCTATAACCCATTTATATGAAGATTTCTTACGATACTATCAACCACAACAAAAACTTGAACGTGGTGTCTTTTATTCTCCCGATGTTGTTGTTTCATTTATCGTTCGGTCTGTAAATCATTTGTTACAATCACAATTTGATTGTAAAGATGGTTTGACAGATGATTCTTTTACCTCCAAAAACGGAGTAAAAATTCCAAACATTCAGATTCTTGATCCAGCTACGGGAACTGGCACCTTTCTTAGCCAGATCATTGATTTGATTTATGAAAACTTCAAGAAAAAATATCGCTCCCTAGATAAGGCCGAATTTCAACAGAAATGGAATAATTATGTTAAAAACAACCTCTTATCAAGACTGTTTGGATTTGAATTACTGTTAATCCCTTACATAATTGCTCACCTCAAGCTTGGATTGAAATTACGAGAAACTGGATATACTCTACAAGAGAAAAAACGATTAGGAGTCTATTTAGCTAATACTTTGGAGGGGACACATCAGACTGAAGAGACATCAACGAAATTTATCAATAAAGGGTTTCTTTCAACAGAACATGAGCTCATAAATAAAATAAAAATTGAACACCCAATATCAATAATCGTAGGAAACCCACCTTATGCGGGTCATTCCGCAAACAAATCAAAATGGATAGAGGGTCTTTTACGTGGGAAAAACAACGATAGTAATCGTAATGTGAATTACTTTGAAGTTGATGGGAAACCTTTACAGGAAAAAAACCCAAAATGGTTAAATGATGACTATGTTAAATTCATAAGATTTGCTCAATGGCGGATTGAGAAAACAGGGTGTGGAATTGTAGCATTTATAACAAATCACAGCTTTTTGGATAATCCAACGTTTAGAGGGATGAGACAACAGCTAATGAAGACCTTTCAAAATATCTATGTTCTTGATCTTCATGGAAATACCCGAAGGAAAGAGATAAGCCCTGATGGCCAGAAAGATCAAAATGTCTTTGATATCCAACAAGGGGTATGCATTTTTTTCTTTGTCAAACATCCAAATCACGAGGGAGAAGCAAGAATATTCAGAGCTGACTTATGGGGCTTGAGAAAACACAAATATGAATTTCTCAAAAATCACGATTTATCAACCATTGAATGGAAAGAAATCACCTCATTCAGTCCGTGGTATATGTTCTATGATTTAAACATGAATCGATGGAGTGAATATCAGTCTTGGTGGAAAATAACAGATATTTTTTCTCTCTATTCAGTTGGTATTATGACTGGTCAGGACTTTCTTACAATCCAAGATACTCCACAAAAGATTGGGGACATCGTTGAAGATTTTGTATTGTTGTCTGAGACAGATTTAAGGACAAAACATGATGTGAAGAAAGATAAACGTCAATGGTCATTTCAAAAGGCTAAAAGTGACCTCTTAAGTTGTGAATTAACAAAAAGTATGTCGAAGAGAGAATTAAAGAGAAAAATCCAAAATCATATCGTTCCGATCTTATATCGTCCATTTGATAAGCGTTACACATTTTATACTGGATTTTCAAGAGGCTTCCACGAAAGACCTCGAGGCAAAGTTATGTCGCACATGATTCTTGGAAAAAACTTGGGATTGATCGTTTCAAGAAATTCTAGACCTGCTCCATGGCGAGACATCTTCGTTACAGAAAATATTATTGAATTAGGAATTATGGCCACTAGACCAGGGAATAATGCTCCAATTTTTCCTCTATTTTTATTTGAAAAAATAGATGGAGGATACAGAAAAACGACTAATTTCACCGAGAATTTCAAACGATCAATGAATAAAAGCCTTAAAATAGAAATAAACTCAGAAGCAGAAAAATTGATGTATTATATCATTGCAGTCCTTCATTCTGGCGAATATAGGAAGAGATATGAAGATTTCTTGAAGATTGACTTCCCACGAATACCAACTACAGAGAATACAAAATTATTCAATGAAATGATAAGGTTTGGAAGGGAATTGTCAGAATTATATTTGATGAAGTCTAAACGATTAGATAAACATGATATTAGCTTGAAAAGCTTTAAAAACAATGATTCAGGCATAATTAGAACTTTAATCCATATTGATGACAATAAATTAAAAATAAACAAGGATCAATATTTAGATGGAATATCCAAAAAAGTTTATGATTTCTACATCGGTGGATATCGTGTTTGTTATAAATGGTTGAGAGATCGGAGAGGGAAGGAATTGGCAACAAAAGATATCCAAATTTTTGGTAAAATTGTCAGAGTGATTCAGGAAACAATTAGAATTATGGAAAAAATTGATACACTTATTGAAGAACAAGGAGGGTGGCCAAATGCGTTTAATTCGTCACTATAAATTCAATATGCTAAAAAAATATATTAAAAAGCTTGAAGTTTTTCTAAATTCTCATAAAATTAATAATGGTCTTTTCTCCTGAGTCGGGGGAAGAAACCACCAACTTTTTTCTGGTATTCATTATATTCATCCCCAAAATGGTCAACTAGGATTTTTTCCTCATATTTAGAGAGCTCATAATAACCAGGTATCCCTAGAAGGAGAGGAATAATGAGAATATTTTGAAGAATCAATAAGAAACCCAAGAAATAATAGCAATAAGAGGCATAAAGAGGATGTCGAAGGTATTGATACATTCCATCAGTTTCTAGTTTTTTGGGGATCCCCCAAGAAAAAGCTCTTCTTCCACGTGTTATGCGTCCCCAAGAGGCAACTAGAGTTGCAAAAAGAACCAAAAAAGCGCCAAAGATTTGAATCAATGTACTCCAAGGTTCCAAATCTAGAAACACGGTGCTTGTTAAAACATTCAAACCAAATAATGTATCTATGGGGACAAAAAAGAATAATAACCACATATATAATGACATCAGAAATGTTATGACCCTAAAAAGATTAATATCAAATTTAGGAGAACTGCTAGCTCCACTCTTTCCATCACCTCTTAGATATGTCACAAAATCCAATGGTAGGCTTGTAACCAGGTAAAAAGCTAAATTGATAGCGAAAAAGAGACCTATCAGTTGGTAGTCGAGCATGAAGACACCTATATATTGGAGAACTGATCAATAACCACGTTTTCAAGGTTGTTTTTGAAAAAACCTTGTTAATAAACCCTTTCAGAAAGAAAAACTGAATAAAAAAAATTAACCATGTCCTCTTTCCTTCATCATTGCACGCATATCTTCGGGTTTAATGCCTCGTTTCTTCATCATTTCACGAATGGTTTCAGGACTCATACCTTTTTCTTTCATCATTTCATGCATGGCTTCTGGATTAATACCTCTTTCTTGCATCATTACACTCATATGAGCATGCATACCTTCAGGAGCTTCTATTTTAGGAACAGTTGGAGCTTTATAAACTTCTGTCAATTCATCTACACCCTGATGGACGTAATATGTATTGTACAACTCAGAATAATCTCCTTTATTAGCGAGAAGCTCTTCATGAGTCCCAAGTTCAACCAATCTCCCCTTAGTAAACACAGCTATTCGATCGACATCACGTATTGTAGTTAAACGGTGTGCAATCACGAAAGTAGTCCGTCCTGAAAATAATTTTCGTTGAGCCTCCTGAACGAGGCTTTCTGAATAAGCATCCAAACGGGATGTTGCTTCATCTAACACAAGGATTCGAGGATCAGCCAACATAGTCCGAGCGATAGTTATCATTTGACGTTGGCCAGAACTTAATCCTTTTCCACTTTCCAGTAACTGTGTTTGGTAGCCTTCAGGGAGAGCCTCAATGAAATCATCAGCGCCAATAAGCTTACAAAGAGAAAAGATTGCTTCATCGCTTGTTTCAGGATTACCATAACGAATGTTTTCAATTACAGTATCAGCAAATAGATATGGTTCTTGAGGAATTAAACCCACAGACGAATGAAGACTCTCTAAGGTGATGTTTTTTAAATTCTGGGATCCTATGAAGATATTACCCTCTGTCGGATCATAAAATCGTGACAATAGAGCTGCTAACGTTGTTTTTCCAGCTCCTGTATGACCTACAATCGCGATTTTTTCACCTTCTTTCACTTCAAAAGAGACATCTTGAAGAACAGGGGTACCTTTCTCATACTCATATGTAACATTCTGCAAAGTCACGCTAGTATTACTAGTATCTAACTGTACAGCATTAGAAGAATTCGTAACTACTGGTTTCTGTTCAAGAACATCAGCCACACGATCCATAGCCGCTAAAGAAGATTGAAGCTGAGGATAATACATAGCAAGATGGAGAATGGGACTTAGGAAGCGCTGTACCAAGACAGCGCCTAAGTAAACAGATCCAATTGTTAATACTGATGTTGAAAGCCATCCTCCCGCAATTAAGGTCAATGAAACAAGGACAGTGGAAATCATTCCTATTGCTGGCATCATAAAGTTAAAGATTGCTCCTAATTGTTTGAAATTTTTGTATGTTTTCATATTCAAGTCATAGAGGATAGTTGAGGTCCATTCCTCACGATTAAATGACTTAGCAATAGACACACCTGCCAAGCTCTCTGCCATTTGACCAGAAACTTCACCATAAGACCGTCGGACACGAAACATTACCTTCCGGCCAATGGTTCCAAGGAAGCCTGCAAAAAACATCGCTACTGGAATAGCTAACAAAGCGATTCCTGCAATAATCCAACTAGTAAAAAGAAGAACTAGGAAGGTTCCGATAGTTAATAGAAATTGAGAACTAGCAGAGGTCGCAACAGTGATTCCTGTTGCCAATTCATCAGTATCGCTTGTTACACGACTCGTTACGTTTCCACTCTGTTCAGAATGATGAAAAGTCATGTCAGCATGAACCAGATGATCAAAAACATCAGTACGAACATCATCTAACAGGTTTGCTCTCACACGAGCTAAAATCCAAGTATTTATTGCATTAGCAAACCAAATTGATAGGCTTAAACCCAAGAAAAGAAAAAAAAGGATAAATAATAATTCAATATCTGGATCAATGTTCAGAAATGCCACGTTTAAGCCTTCAGCAATTATTAGCGGAGTGGCGACATTTCCAATAGTATACATAATAATGAGGATCGCTGATATTATTAGTATAGTAGAATACTTCTGTAAATATCCCCACAGTAATCCCAGAAGAAGTCTAGTGGAGCGAACGTTTTGATGTTTCTCTTGAGCAAAGGCTCTTGCTCCCATTGGCCCTCTACCTCTACCATGTGACATTTAGAACTGCCCTCCTACAATTTGGGGTAAACTAACAAAAATTGTTTTGTACTGTTCACAATCCCGTAAGAGCTCTTGATGAGATCCCACCGCACAAATCTGCCCTTTTTCAAATAGGATAATTATATCTGATTCTAACAAAGTAGCCAATCGTTGTGTAACAACAATAGATGTTCGATTCTCCATAAGTTTATCTAAAGCCTGTCTCAATAACATTTCTGTTTTAGAATCAATAGCAGAAACAGAATCATCTAGAAGTAAAACTTTGGGATCAGCAAGAAGAGCTCGTGCTATTGCGATTCTTTGACGTTGACCACCTGAAAGCTTAGAACCTCTCTCACCGATCTTCGTATCATAGCCATTAGGGAGTTTTTGAATAAATTTATCAGCCTGCGCGTTTTTTGCAGCAGAGATAAGTTCTTCCTCGGTCGCTTTAGGATTGGAAAAAGCGATATTATCTTTTACAGAAGCGGAAAAAAGAAATACTTCCTGTTCAACCAGGCATACTCCTCTTCGAATTTCTCGTGCTGGAATGTCAGTTAAAGAGACACCGTTGATGGAAATTACTCCATCAGTGGGATCATATAACCTTAACAGCATCTTAAGGAAAGTAGACTTTCCAGAGCCTGGGCCTCCTATAACTGCAACACGAGAACCATTGGGGATCGTTATATTGATCTCTTTTAAAGCAAATTTAGGACTAGTTCCATACTTCATTGAAACATTGTTGAAGACGATATCACCATCCCAGTCTGGAGTGGTTCCTTCAACTGTCTTATCTGGTACTGGATCCTGCCATCTCATCTTGTCCCAGATTCTATTGGCATTGGTTTTACCAGCCTGAATGTTGAGTAAGGCCATTGGTAACATAAAGTTCAAAAATTGGAGACCAATTAGCATAGAAAGAGACGAAGTAAATTGGCCAATATCAATACTTGTTTGAAGAGTAGTTAAACCTAAGCCGAAAATGAGGCTTGTAATTGCGATTAGAACGAGAGCTGGCCAATAGAAAGCAGCCAATCTTCCTTCTTTTGTTACTAATTCAGCGTAACGTGAACTACTTTCACTAAAACGCTTGTTTTCTGACATCTCTTGATTAAAACTACGGACAACCTCAATTCCTCTAAAAATCTCTTGTGAATCACGTGTAACGACAGCTAGACGATTAGCTAGCTCTTTCCGAACTGGACCGATTGTACGAGAATAACGGATAGCCAAAACGAGATAAATTGGAAATCCGATTAATACTATTGCAAAATATCGAGCATCGAAAGCATAAAATGTAATACTTATAAATACCATGGTTATTAAGGAACCTGATAACATACGCATGGATGGATTCACACCCATTCGCATTTGCGAGATTTCATTCATTGCCATTGAAAGTAAGCTACTACTATCAACTTCATCGTGGAAAGTCATTGAATGTTCTTGGATAATATCAAAAAATTCTTGTCGAGCGTCTCGTTCGAAACGAAATGCTGCTATTGTCCAAGTATAGTTTGTAACAAAGGTAAATGCAAAAGCTATCACGGCTGCTCCTATTATCCCTATACAAACAAGTATGAATTGTTGAGTAAAACCTTCAGTTGGATCAGTGAGAATACTAAAAGCTACTCCCAATAGAAGACTTGGAGCTATAGTTAGAAAGCCGCTAATAAGTGAAGTGACTAAGCTAAGGATTACAAGCCCTGGACTTCTCCATAAAAAGCTTAAATACCAATGTGTAGCAGAATTATATTTTTCTGTAGGTAAAGGTGTATATTCTCTCCGTTGTACATCGATTGAAACTGGTTGGGTTGCCTGCATAACCTATCTTCCGTTGTGTGTGACTTATTCTACAATTTGACGAATAGCTAGAAAAACTATATATAGGTTTCCTATATATCAGTTTAAACAAAGAACTAAGTGGAAAATAGGTATAGAACTATCTTTAAGCTTCATAATAGAGGTTCTACTAATTTGGAAACCAAGAATGAAGACAAAAATGATACCAATGATCTTGTAAACAAATGGATCCAAGGATTCCATCGAGGTAGTTTACGCTTTTTCATTCTACACCTATTACTCCACGATAGAGAATTTAAAAGCAGCACAAAAACAGAACAACCCCCTTTTAGAAGAAAAATACATGGTTATCACATTGCCAAGGTTATTGAACAAATTACTGACAAGACATGGAGTCCTACAACAGCATCTATCTATCCAGTTTTGAAACAATTCGAAGAAGAAGGAATAATTGAAGAGATTTCAGATCAAAATAACAAAGAAGGAAAACGATTTACCAAAAATTATCAATTAACGGATTATGGGGTAGAAGTTGCACAAAAGTTAAGACAAGCACGAAAGGATTTTACAAAGGCTTTCCGAATGCATGGTCCACCTCCACGTCCTCATTTCCATTTTGCAAAATCAATACTAGAGCTCTCCGATGAAGAGATTTCAGAATTATTAAAAGATACTAGTCTAGAAGATCTTGAGAGGGAAAAAAAACAATTAAAAGAGAGTATACTTTTAATGAAGGATGCTACAAAAGCAATTGAAAACGAAATTGAACGGAGAAGGCATTAATTCTTGTTATAGGACTTTTTTTTTCTTAATTTGACTAAGGCAATCATGAAGACAGCAAGCAGCGGAGTCACAATTTTTATAGACGCATTCTGAGCTTCCTTGATTTGATTTTCTTGAATAACAATTGAGCTATATCCTACAAAGTCATTACCAATCAAGAGATTAATAGTCTCTCCCACACCAAAATCCTGTTTCAGTTCAAATTCAAATGAAGCATCTTTAGTTTTTCCTGCTGCTATCTCTTTAACAGTTATCGGAGACCCATCTTTCAATACTGAGTTGAAATTCTCATCAAGAACGTTTAAATCATCAATAGTTCTTATCAGAGGACTTAAATTCTTAATAGTCAACTTAACGTTCAATGTTTCATTCTTGTTATAGCCCCATCTGACGGATTCTGCTGTTGTTTCTAAACGAGGTGTATTTTCCAACCAATAATTGAAGGCAGGTTGAATATCGCCCCAAAGGGCATCAATTGCTGATTCCACGGGAGCAAACATCTCATAGATGCCATCCCACCGCCAAATCTGGTGAGAATCGTTTTCAGAGATCAGTTCAACCATGTTAAACGAGGAGGTATTGTGATAAATTTCAAAGGTCATCGGAACTAAACAGTTTTTCATTGCATACATCCAATCTCCCCACTCCCCAGCGCAGGTATAATAATTTGTTTCAGCATAAGCGTTAACGTTACTTTCAATATTTCCAGGATAGCTAAAATACTTCGGTGGTAATAAAGATTGTAAATCAGTAGAAATTTTGTTATATAAGTCGCTTTCAGCCCAATAGGGATCTGCAGACCACGGAAAATAGGTTGCATTAATTCCTGAGTGAAATGAAATCGCGGTTGCAAATGATTTATCATCAACAAAATCGCGATATACTTGTGTTTCTGGTTCAGAGAATGGAGTTGTTCCAGGATAATCTTCTTGTGTGGTATCAGTAGTCCACCCACTATTACAGAGAGGATCATTCCAACGGTAAGCATAATTTCTATTTAGGTCAACACCCCCGATTGGATCTTCATTTACCTGACCATCCCCATCATTATCCAATCCTTCGAAGTAATAATAACCAGAGTTAATCCATTCATCATTATCACTCTTTACATAGATATCAAATTCTGAGATTATTCCATCCCCGTTGGTATCTTCTGGAGGATCCTCTTCATAAACACCATCGCCATCATCATCAATTGAGCGTAAGTTCTTTCGTAACCATGGATCCCCTTTTAATGTGTTATTACCTACAACATAGTGCAAACCATCAGGATTCAAAGAAGGAATAACAAAGATTTCTTCATTATCGATATATTCAGTTAAATCCTGGTCTATTCCATAATTATTAACTAACTGGAGCATAAAACGCAGTACTGCTTCGACAGTTATTTGTTCTCTTGCATGATGTTGAGCAACCAATAGTACTCCTGCTTTAGGAAGAGTGTTTTGTTCATTAGTAATCCGAAGACAAAAAATATCTCTTCCTTGGTAACTTTTTCCAATAGAGAAAACATCAATTATTTGAGGAGCTGTATTATTAATTTGCTGCAACTCCTCAATTAATTCTTCAGGAGTATGATACTGATCAGGATAAAGTAAAGAGATAGTTGGCCAATCTCTCACATTTCCAACACTCTCATTACTGCTAACATCATAAATTGGGGTTTTTGAAATAGCCTGTTTTTGAGTAGCGTTTGCAATAAATGTTAAAAATAAAATTAGAGCAAAAAAAGAGAATTCTTTTCGCATCCTAGTATTCTCCTAACACTATTTTTTTCTCGATTCGGAGGATATTTTTGACAGAACAAGAACTGGAATTGCTAATAATGGAGCCATAACATAGAGAGGAGTAGTTTCAGTTTGTGTACTTACATTTTCTTGAATCACAATTGGTGTATATCCTGTAAAATTGTTACCAATCAGGATAGTAATCTTATTTCCGTTAGTGAGTGGTTGTTTTAATTCAAATTCAAATGAATCATGAACATTAGTACCTGGGCTAATCCCTGGAATACTCCATCCACTTGGCAACACTGAATCAAAATTCTCATAAACTACCTTTAAATTTTCGATAGAATTTATTCGTGGACTTAGATTAATGATACTGAGTCTTACTTCCACCGTGTCACCAGTCTTTGTCCCTCCTTTAATAGATTTGACTTGTACTTTAAGACGAGGAGTATTATCCAACCAGTAATCGAAAGCAGGTTGAATATCTTCCCATAGGGAATCAAAGTAATACCCTGACTCTTCAGGAGCAAAATAACCATACATCCCATCCCAACGTACTCGTCGATGAGTCGCGTTTTCTTCTTCCACTTGTCCTAGATCATCTGACGATCCATTATGATAAATCTCGAAAGTCATGGGGACTAAACAATCCTTTTCAACATACATCCAATCTGCCCAGTCTCCTGCAACACTATAGAGAGTCTGAACTCCCTGGCCAAAGAATCTGTTTGGTAATATTTGTGCAAGATCGTTGAACATGTTGTTGTACAAAGTCGGATTAGCCCATGTATATCCAGAGGCCCAAGGAAATAAAGTCGCGTTGATTCCTGAATGTAAAGAGATTGCAGTAGCAAAAGATTTATTATCAACGAAATCCCGAAAAACTTGTGTTTCTGGTTCAGAAAATGGGGCAGTTCCTGGATAAGTATCTGATGAGGTATCACTCCCAAATCCAGACTCTAAAGATGAATCGTTCCATCGGTAAGCAAAGTTTCGATTAAGATCCACTCCACCAATTCGATCCTCGTTTACTAAGCCATCTCCATCAGTATCATTCCCCTCGAGGTATTCGTCAGTCAATACCCAATTGTTATTTGTCCATTCATAAATCTCATATCCAGAGATAATACCATCACCGTTTGTATCTTCTTCAGGGTCTTCATCAAAAGATCCATCACCATCTTCATCAAAAGGACGTAAGTTTTTTCGTATCCATTCATTTCCTAATAATGTGTCGTTCCCTACAACATAATGGAGTCCATCTGGATTGAGAGAAGGTATTAAAAAGATTTCTTGAGTATTAATAAATCCAGTTATTTCTTCATGGCTTCCATAATTATTTACAAGCCTAAGTAAAAAACGTAAAGATGCTTCTACGCTGATTTGTTCCCGAGCGTGAATACCTGATAAAATCAGAACCCCCGCTTTGGCATTGGTATTTTGTTCGTTTGTAATTCGAACACAGTAAATATCTCTTCCCTGAAAGCTTTTACCAATGGAGAAAAGGTCTATAATTTCAGGTGCAGTGTTATTCATTTGTTCTAATTCCATGAGTAATTCAATAGGGTTATGATACTGATCAGGATAGATTAGAGAAATATTTGACCAGCTTGGAACTATTGTAGAGCTTTCAATTATGTTTATGCTAAAAATAGTGGTTGAAATAGCTTGGTTTTGAGTCACACTCGAAATTAATGTAAATAGAAAGATAAAAGATAAAAGAACTGATTTTTTTTGCATTCAGAAAAAACCTCAAACCTGTGATTTGGAATATAAATATCTTCTTTATGATTAATGCAATTTTCTTTCTGTAATTTCTATTTTGAAAATTTGTATTGTTCAAAAGGAATGTTTTTCTCATGTTTCAAACAGATGATGAAATTTTGATGGAAGCTGGTGGTAATCAATTTCATTAGCGATTGGCGATAAATCCACGGAGTTGTATGTATTCCAAAATAAAATTGGACCTGCTTTTTCAGCGCGTTTCACGTGGTCTAAGAGAGCTGCAAGTGTCTTTCCTGTATAGGTGGTTTCTAATGAAACGTTTTCTGTTTCTTTAAGCAGTTTGACTGCTTCAAGCCCTTCTTCGGTCACTTTTCCGTATCCTCCTCCGTAGAATTGGTTGATAAGTTGAAAATTGGGGGTATATCTGAAATTTTTCAATTTGGGATCATGTTTGAGTATTTTCAAGGCCTTTGTACCTAAGCTCTTAGCTTTTCCAGTCGTTGCTGCCATTCGATCTGTTACGCGAATACCAAGAACTTGTGACTTCAATCCTGTTAACTGTACACCGAGTTCTATTCCAGACATCGTCCCTGTTGTACCTGCAGCCACAAAAATATATTTTGGTTCAGGGAGAGTACCAGCTTCAATTTGTAATCTTAACTCCAAGACAGCATTCACGTATCCCAATATACCGATTGGTGTACTTCCACCTGCAGGAAGCCAGTATGTGTTTTTACGGCTTAAACGACCAAGAAAATAAAAATGAAGTCCTACTCCAAAATAATTTTTTACCCATTTTAGCTCGGCCCCATAGTAAAGATCTAATTTCAGATTATCTAGCACATTTTTCGTTATAGGCTGATTAATTAAATATAAAACGGTTTTAAGTTGGTTTTCCTTCCCAAATATTGTGGTTGCTAACCCATGGTTCGTACCCACACCACCTAATGTCGCAATAGTATCTTTTTTCTTTTGTAGTGCATCAGCGATAATAAATTCTAGTTTTCGTACCTTATTACCTCCGTAAATAGGTGAAGTGAGATTATCTTGCTTTACCCAAAGAGGTATGTTCGTTTCCAAAATTTCTTCTAATTTTTGAAGTCGCTTTACAGGAGTGGGGCTCTTCACTAGCTTTTTCCAAGCCACAGATTCTTCCAAGGATGGATACTCTTGAAACAAATATGGAGTTGACATAGAGAAAAATACCCTTCTGTATCGAGTATGAAGGAATTCAAAAAGAAGATTCAAAACCTTTTTGGAAGATGTCTGATAGCCAGTGTTAAAGAAACATTGAGGAAATAAATGCCTCAAATGGGTTCCCTTTGCTAGTTCCCAAATATAATCTGTGAGATTCGTCATCGTTCCAAGTAGGAGAGTTACTAGAGATTTTACAAGGAAAAAATGTTTTACTTAGAGGATTGGAACTCTCAGATGTAGATGAGCTAATGAAATATTGGAATCATCCAGAACTACAGCAATTCCATTCCAAACCACGTATAGCGTCAAGAGACGAAGAATTAAATTGGATTCGAAGCACTTGGGAGAGACGCCAAAAAGGAGAAGCATACATATTTGGGATTTTCCTTATTGAAAAAGATCAATACATTGGAAACGTTGAGCTTAGGGTACTAAGTAATATTGCTCAAAGAGGATCGCTAGGTATCACTATTTTCAATTCTGAATACTGGGGAATCGGATTAGGTACTGAAGCAGGTAAATTGATACTAAACTTTGGATTCTCTGTTTTAAATCTGCAGACGATTGAACTAGAAGTTTTTTCTTTCAATGAACGAGCATTAGCGTGTTATAAGAAAGCTGGGTTTGTAGAAACTGGGAGAAAGAGAGAAGCTCATTTTTCAGGTGGTAATTACCACGATATCATTCTAATGGATATTTCTAAGAGAGAATTCGCATTCGTACAGAAATTTATTGGAGGAGAGAATTAAATTGAGTCCACAAACTCGAAAAACAGTTTTAAAAAGAATAAAAACTTATCTTCGTAACAATCCAACAGAAATGAAGGGTATTAGGGGCTTTCAAAGAAATCGTCTTGAATCTTTGATTCAGCGATTAAACGAATTCTCACCAATCGAGACTTTAAACTGGAATATACCAGATAGAAAATTATTTCGAGAGGTTGCTGTAGCTGCAGGAATCCAATTCGTTCGTGAATACCCGATGCTCTATCACACACCTAATTCATTAAGGGCATGCTTTGGTATGCCAACACGCACGGATCGTAAAAAAGGTCGATTCTCGTCCATTTTCTACCGCAACGAAGCAGTAGAAAGACAATTACGGCCTCGGATTGACGATTTTGATGAATTATTAGGAAAGGTAGGGACTCTTAATCATGAAGGATTTTCGGATGAAGTGGGAATCTTACATCGTTATATCAAACGAGTTAAGGGGAGAAGATATATCGACGATATTCTAGATGCTCCTGAAAGCGATCACTCAGAAATAAGCATAGGATCTTTACGAAAGTTCCTAGAAGAATACGGATTCGAAGATTTACAAGAGGCGACTGAGACGACTGAAGAACACCTCCAAGATCTTGATGGGGTCGTTCTAGCGCCAGATTTGATTGGTTGGTGGAAAGGAAAAGAGTGTTGGATTGAACTCAAAGAGTATCGTGACTTACGATTTAATTCGAAGGTAGTGTTTCAAGTTTTTCGCTATCTTCATCAGAATC
>JAEOTU010000299.1 GCA_016839665.1 Candidatus Hodarchaeota archaeon | reverse complement strand
ATATTCGTCCGAGATCCTTGAAAAACTGGAGAGTTTGCGGATAATGCAATTAATTCTGGAAGATAATTCCAAAGATAGTCATGAACGGCAGCTAACTCTTCAACGTTCATGAACCCACCTTTTCGTTGGACTGACACATTTATATGAGTTCCACACATCGGATGAGGATCACTCTGAATCGGATGGAGACTTTGAGAGCATAACTTATATCCCAATTGATTTGCCGCATCAGAAAGTAACTTCCTACCTGCAATTACGGCTTCTGCGATGTCTTTGGGAGGTAATGGTAATGTAACATACTCAATTTGGCTTGGAGAGGGCTCTGCATCCAAACCTCGTATTTTGAGTTGAAGAAAATCTAACCGCCTATTGTCTCGTTCAAGTATCTCTGCAGCTCGTACCATCAATTCATCAGCTGCATTCACTAATGTTCCGTTTTTATTGATGATGAGAAACTCTTCTTCGATCCCACAGAGTACTTGGTAGTTACTACATGGATCCTCATCTAATTCCTTCTCCTTTCTGTGGAAGAACATGATAAATCACATTTTTTCTGTGTTACTCGTTGATTAATTTTACTTTGGTCATTATACAAAAGTGTTAAATCCAATACTATTTCGATTTTTGATAATTTCTTTGGTGGAAAAAGTGAAGAAACTCTTGGGTGTTGTCGGAAGCTATCGAAAACAGGGAAATACTGAATTATTCATCAAATTAGCACTGAGGGAAGCTGAAAAACATGGTGTAAGTGCTGAAATGATTAGACTAACTGATTTTACCTTTAAACCTTGTAGGGGATGTATGGCTTGCGTCTTCAAGGTAGCGAAGTGTAGAATTGATGATGATTTCTATGAGTTCTTGGATTATCTTGAACAGGCAGATGGTGTTCTTTTTGGCACTCCTACATATATTTTAGGATCTCAAGCACAGTATAAACAAATTCTCGATAGATTTCTTGTGATTCCTCAGCACATTGATAATTTGAAAGACAAACCTGCTGCTACTGTGACTGTTTCTGGTCTTATGGGCTGGCACCCCTTAAGTCCTATAATAAATCTAGTTGCTTTGGGCATGGAAATGAATTTACTCGATTCTGTCCATATTTATGGCCCTGGTCCAGGACAAGCGCTTCTACCTAAGGATTCGTACCAAAAAGCAGTTAATATTGGAACAAAACTTGCATTAGCGGTTAAAGAAGAGGACTTCAGTTCTATCACTATTGAAAGATCAGCTAATCGCTGTCCTATCTGTGACGGCGAACTGTTCACCCCCATCAAAAAAGATGAGTTAGAGTGCGCATTGTGCCAGACTCGTGCTACAATAATTGAAAGTAAAGATCAGCCAAACGAATTCATGCTTAAATTTGGCGCTGAATCACTTAAACACCACCGTTGGACTGAAGAAGCCATGACACATCATGTGGAGGATTGGGTTCAAGCCACAGAACACATGTATTTAGACAAATTAGAGGAAATTAACCGATTGAAGACCCAATTAAAATCGTTTGATCGATGGATACTAAGAAAAAGTTGAAAGTAAGCGATTTTACTATTCTTCAAATAGGTGGAAACACTTGGAAATCGAAACAAAATTTGTGGGGGTTCCCCTAAAAGAATACTCATGCCAAATAAATTGGCGTGAAACAATGAATTATGCAGCAGCTATCAATGATAATAATGACTATTATTTTGATGATGAACAAAAAGAAGGAATTGTTGCACCACCCATGTTTGCTGCTGCAGTCAGTTGGCCTATTGCAGAGAACCTTCCAGAGTATATAATTTCTGATGATTTTCCCTTTGAGCTTATGATGACTATAGTTCATTACTCTGAACATCTGAAAATCCATCGCTTAATGAAACCAGGTGATAAATTGACAATTAAAGGGGAAATTGCTGCTATTTTACCACACCGAGCAGGGACTCACGTCATTCTCTGTTTGAAAACAATTGATGATAATAATGAACCAGTGTTTACACAGTACCATGGTGGTATGCTTCGTGGAGTTCAATGTGTTGGAGAAGGTGTTGGAGAAGACAAAATTCCAAAATTTCCGTCTTTTAAAGGAAATTCTGACCCATTGTGGAAAGAAACTATTGTTATTGACCCCCTGAGATCTTTCATCTATGACGGATGCACAGGAATAACTTTCCCAATACATACTTCAAAGGAATTTGCCCATCAAGTAGGGTTACCAGGGATAATAATGCAAGGAACAGCCACCCTTGCTTTTGCAGTAAGGGTCCTGACGAATAAAGAAGCGGATGGAAATCCTTTAAAAATAAAAGAGATCGCCTGTAAATTTACTAGTATGGTTTTACCTGGAACCGATGTTCAAATCGTTCTGAATGAGAGAATAAGAACAGGAAATAATATAGATCTGTTTTTTAATGTGTTTAATGACAGGGAAAAGAAAGCTATTAGTGAAGGCTATGTTAGAATAGAGTAAGTGACAAGTTAAAAGACTTGGAAAAAACAGCTAAACTCTAACAAAGGTGTTTCATGAGCCATTAGGTGGTTAGGAAATTAAAGAATCTTTAATAGCTTTGCTTATACATTGAAGACCTCCCTCAAGCTCCTGTTTACTGGGATAACCATACCCAATCCGCATAAACCGATTATCCACCTCAAACCAACGCCCTGATGCCACAAATGTTTTGTAAGTGTATTTTAGTACCTTGTAAAATTGTTCCATATCGATATTGATTTCTGGTTTTATTCTCGGAAAACAAATTACACCCCCACTTGGTTCGACCCATTCCATGTCGTCATTATTCTTCATCCAATTATTCAGAATCTCATGGTTTGTGCTCACATGTGTTTGAATCTTGTCTAAGAACTCTCGTTTTCTGGCAAGAAATTGAGTTGCTATCACCTCATCAACAATGGAATTGCAAATGAAGATCAATTCCTTAGCAGCTAAGAATTTCTCCATCATTTCGCTATTTTGGCTGATTAACCACCCTAACCTAATACCTGGTAGTCCATACGCCTTAGAAAATGACGAAACACTGATAGCTCTCTCACTTAATGACGCTGCAATTGGAAGCGGTTTGGAAGTCATTTCGCCGTATGTTTCATCCAATAATAGATAAATCCTCTTAGCCTCCACCAACGAAATGATCTCATCCAATTGAGATTCACTTACCATTGTTCCCGTTGGATTTTGGGGGTAAGTAAGACTGATGAGACGTGTATTAGGCTGAATCAGCTGTTCAAGCTTATTCAGGTCAAGTTGGAATTGATCCTCCATTGATAACCTTAGGTAGTCTATCTGACACCCGATAGCTCTTGGACCTTCAAGATTTGCTACATAATTTGGATGAAGAATCACTATATGGTCACTTGGTTTTAGAAGAGACGTGGTAATTATAAATAACGCACCAGCTGCTCCTATTGTTGTCAAAACGTGGTTTGGATTAACCTCTTCTCCTGCAATGTATTGTCTAAGTTGAGGATTGCCCAGATGATCAGTGTAACTAAGCGAGAGGTCAGTTAAGTCGAGATTAAGGTTCCCAAGTACAAAATCTGGAACTGAGCTTTCCGCTAGATTATACTGAATTTTCTCATATCCAAACTCCTCTGGTGATTCCTTTTCAATGGGTGTCCGTTTATAGGCTAGGTGCCCTTGTATTTTACTCTTGATATGTGCATCTTTTTCTATTAAGGTTTTATTTTTCTTTTTCATTTCATCTCGACCCATTTTCAAGCTCCTTTTGGTTCTTTTTTATTCCTTTGGCGTTTATTCAGTTTCAAAAAAGTGATAATTTTACGAACTTCTCAAGTAGCATTATAAGCAGTTGTTCTTTTTCTTTTAGATGGCATTTTATCTGTTTAGAATTTGATCTTATGGTTAGATAACACTTATTGAGAATTCTTTGTATTCATATTTGATTTTTTTTGTATTAAATTTGAATGCTCATTCCTAAGAGTGTCAACACATAATTCTAGTTCTGCTCTAGTTAAAATTAGCTAATGTATAGCAAATGATGAGAATGAGCTACGGAAGAAGAGACAATTACAATCGACCACCACGAGAAATGCATAAGGTCACTTGTGCAGATTGTGGACAAGAAACCGAGGTTCCTTTCAAACCTGATGGAACAAGACCTGTCTATTGTAGAGATTGTTATCAAAAAAGACGCCCAAGAAGGTATTAAGCCTTTTGTAATTTCATGATTTTAGCCTATCAAGGCTAATTTCTTTTTTTTTATTCTTAAAACAGATGGCATTAACCAACGGAAAATGACATCGAATTATAAAACATTCGTCTAACTTTCTAGAAACTTCTTACTTTCTTGATAGCCAACTCCAATCAGCTTTCCAATGTTGTAATATCGGTTATCTAGTGCATAGATTATCGGATCTAGCTTTTTCATATCTACAATTCTCAGGTGTCCTTCTCTCTCAACCACAAAATCCTCGTTGACGTAAGTTTGCACAACGTCTCCAATAAAGATTTGTCTATGTTGTATGGAGAACTCT
>JAEOTU010000392.1 GCA_016839665.1 Candidatus Hodarchaeota archaeon | reverse complement strand
GGAAGATCTTGGCAGAGAGAAGGTTCAATTGTTTTTACTTTTTGAAACATGCCCAATTCAATATCAACTATTTTTTTTAACAACTTCCTTTGCTTTCTAGGATTCAGGTTTTTTCTCTCTGGTTTTGACATAGTATATCCCTCAAAATTGAATTAATAATGGTTAAATAATATTTGAAATAATAATAAAAAAGGATATATTTATTTTATTTGAAAATGAAATTAATAAAAATATTTATGGTGATGTTATTATAAGCTCAAACGATATGGAGATCTATAGAAAACTTCAAGTACATCTTGATAAAATGCCTGTAGGGTTCCCTTCTGTGAAATCAGGCGCAGATATTCGCCTATTGAAACATCTTTTCACACCTGAAGAAGCAAAAATAGCTATGTTTTTAAAATTCGGATGGGATAGAGACTTAGAACCATTAGAAACTATTTATAAACGTGCAAAAGGAACCGCAATATCCCTCGAAAAGTTGGAAACGATTTTAGATAGAATGGTATCAAAAGGTTCAATTATGAACAAAAAAGACGGAGGAAAAAAATATTATGGGAACGCTCTATTAATGGTAGGTATGTTTGAATTTCAGGTAAACAAACTTACAAAAGATTTTGTTAAAGATTATGAAGATTACTTTATCCAAGGATGGATGCCAGAAGCTTTTAGAGTCAAAGCCGCTCAAATGCGTACAATTCCAGTAGAAAAAAGTATAGAATTCGAGCATAATGTTAGCACTTATGACAATATTACCAAGGTTATTGATGCAGCAGAAGGACCATTCGCAATTTTGAATTGTGTTTGTAGGCAAGTAAAAGATATTTTGGAAGATCCATGTAAAGCTACTGACCGTAGAGAAGTCTGTATGGCATCTGGTATTATGGCTCAATTAACCATCGATCAAGGACGGGGACGTGCAATAACGAAAGAAGAAGCTCTCGAGATTTTGCAAAAAAACCAAGAAGAAGGGTTAATAATACAACCAGATAATTCACAAAAACTATCCTTTATTTGTAGCTGTTGTAGTTGTTGTTGCGAAAATTTATCAAAATATATATTATTGCCTAATCCTGCTTCTGTGGTAATAGCAAATTATTATGCAGAAGTAGATCCTGATTTATGTATAGGGTGCGGAACTTGTGTTGAGATATGTCAAATGAAAGCAATTTCGCTTAAGGATGAAGTGTCTTCAATAAAGAGAAAACGTTGCATTGGCTGTGGAAATTGTGTTGCGAAATGTCCTGAAGAAGCCATTTCACTCTATAAAAGAGAAAGACAATTCACTCCTTTTGCAACAATGGACGATTTATTTGATAAAGTTATGGAAAGAAAAACTAGATTAAAAGAAAATTTAACGGGTGAAAACTAAATTTTGATGGAAGATAATTATCGAAAATTACAACAACACTTAAATCAAATGCCAATTGGATTCCCTCGAGCAGAATCCGGTTCAGATATACGGTTGTTGAAATATCTTTTCACACCTGAAGAAGCCAAAATTGCATTGTTATTAAATTTCGGATGGTATGAATCCCTTGAACCCTTAGAGATCATTTATGAACGAGCAAAAAAGACTGGAATATCTAAGAACGATTTAGAACAAATTTTAGATAGAATGGTTGCGAAAGGCACTACGATGTTTAAAGAAGAAAACGGTAAGAAATATTACGGAAATGCATTACTTATATTAGGGATTTATGAATTCCAAGTAAATAAACTTTCAGAGGAGTTTTTAGAGCTTTTAAGTGAATATCTGGGCGAGATTTGGGGCAAAGAAGCTAATCCAACAGATTATCATCAATTGCGTATTATTCCCGTTGAAGTTAGTCTTGACCCAGAACTTAATATTGCTCCTTATGATAATGTAAAGAAGATCATAGAAGAATGTGATGGTCCATTTGTAAAAGTTAACTGTGTTTGTCGTCAAGAAATGGAACTTCGCGGAGAGCCATGTAAAATGACTAAATATAGCGATAATTGCCTAGGGATCGGAGATATGGCTCAAATGTACATCGATCAAGGATGGGGTACCCAAATTGGTAAAGAAGAAACTCTTGAAATTTTACACCGAAATCAAGAAGAGGGATTAATTTTTCGACCCAGTAATTCTCAACAAGTTGATTTTATTTGTAGTTGCTGTTATTGCTGTGATGGAAGGGTTTCAAGTTTACGTAACCTTCCCAATCCTGCAGATTATGTAGATTCTAATTACTACTCGCAAATAGATCCTGAATTATGTACTGGGTGTGAAACATGTCTTGAACGTTGTCAAGTTAAAGCCATTACTCTTATTGACGATATAGCCTCAATAGACCTAAAAAGATGTATTGGTTGTGGAAATTGTATTATAAGTTGCCCATCTGAAGCTATTTCACTTCATAAAAAAGAAGAACAATATATTCCTCCTCAAACTATGGATGATCTTTATGATATGATATTAATTGAAAAAACTAAGTTAAAAAAAG
>JAEOTU010000298.1 GCA_016839665.1 Candidatus Hodarchaeota archaeon | reverse complement strand
TTGTTGCACCAAGAATGAGCGGAATACTAAGTTCGGCAATTTGTGCAATGATAATAAAAATTAAGACTTCGAGAGCTAGTCTTTTTCGTTGCATTACATAATGAAATAAATGTTTTAATACATGCAACGAGTATCCTCACTATTTTCCTTTGTAATATATTAAATTGGGATTATTTCCCAAAAAAATTGATGTTGAATCTATTTCGGACTAATGAACCTTTGATTATAATTTTTAAGTTATAATAAAAAACATCCACTTAAAACAGGGTAATACTATAAATAACGATTGCTCCTATAATGAAAGCCACCAAATTTTGGATATTGTTCTTCTCATGGGTTTCTGGAATTAAGTCAGACGCGGCAACATAGATAAAAGTACCTGCAGCCAATGCTAATAATACCCCGATCATAACTTCACTTAAGTTACCAATAAAGAATACAGAGATTAGAGCACCAACAGGAGTCGCTAGTGCAACAACAATGGAGAGAACGTTTGCTTTATCTGGCATTGTTCTGTTGATGAGTGCAAATGAGGTGACTCCTTCGGGTACTTCATGAAGAATCACGGCCATTGCAGCCAAAAATCCTATTTCAGGACTTATTTCAAAACCCACACCAATTACTATCCCATCTACAAGAGAATGAAACGCTAAACCAGAAAACGCCATCAATCCTAAGCGAGAAGCAAGGTGAGGAGAGGTTGACTCATCTTCATCCTCATCTAAGCAATAATGAATTTCACTTCCCGAATGGATTACAACGAAGTTTTCTAACAAATAAAAGGTAAAAAATCCAATGAAAATTGCTGGGTAGGATGCTAAAGCAGAGAGTTCAATTGCTTCTGGCAACAGATGAAAAAAAACTAAAGCCAAAATTAAACCCGCAGTAAATGAGTTCACATAATGAGAGTTATGGAGGGCCCATTCTTGTTTTCTTCTCATTACAAAAATCCCTGAAAGAGTTGCTAGCCCCGCTATCAGACCATAGAAGATAATTGAGACTACTTGTTCGGACAAAATAATTACTCCTCATTATTTAAGACGATTTTATTCATGAAATTCCAGAGAGGCCTCTCATCTCTCATTTTTGTTCATGCACCAACTCCATATTTTCCTCCAAGTAACCTATAATATCACTTTTGAGGTCAAAAATGGCATAGGGGTTCTCTACAATTAGATTAAGTTGATAATTGCCACGTGAACTAATAAACCAAGTAATTTCTTGTGATGTTTGAGAACTGAATTTTTGAACAGCTCCATCAAGAACTTCTTTTGTAAGAGAAAGAAGATATTTATCTGGATTGACGCTAAATATTAGTGGATAAAGGTGAAATTCTTTGGTTTTATCAACAAATTTTGTCCTAAATCCGTGAAGCACATCCACTACATCATCCAAACTGTCAAATTCGTCTGATTCATGATCTTTCATTTTGATTTTTCCTTTATCAATAGCTTCTTGAGGAATTATTATGCTAGTATTGTGAATGGTAGTACCCAGTAATTTTTGATTTGTTACACTGGCATGAATCCCTTGTGGAGTCAGGATCTTCGTATAATTGATAGAAATTTCTTCAACGATCCCTTCTATTTTTAAATCTGGAAGCATTATATAGTTCCCAACGCTAAATGGGTTCGTCACAAGAATATACAAACCACTAAGAAAATTGCCAAGAGTAGTAGATGAGGCAAAACCAATTGCAGTTCCTAACAGAGCGGACGCACCAATGAAGAGTTCAGGTCCAGCAATCCAAAAGATTCCCAACAGTAAAATTGTTGCGCGACCAAGCGTCCTTAACGCGTTGTGTTGTGCTGGAGAGATATTATCTTTAATCCTTCTTAGTATAAAACCCCAGATTATCCACAAAAAGAGAATAATCAACACAATAAGCATAATATCCACTATAACTTTCGTCCATCCAACATACCATTGGTTCCAAGACTCTTCGAGAGTTTCCCAAAAATCCTGCATGAGTACCATTATTATCATCTTTTTCTATTCAGTAACCAGCCATAAAAGGAGTTTAATATATAAGCTCCTTTTCCAAAGACAAGTACCAAAAAAAAATCAAGTTCAAAACTTAAGAAGAGGCAGGATCTTAATGAGAGCAGGATTTAAAATATTGTTAGAGTTAAATTAAATCAAAGATTAATACTCATGTATACAAAAAATCATAGCTATCTTCTTTCTTAGAGCGAGTAATCAATAAAAGGAAAAAGAAAAGTGAAGAGAGAGTTACATTAGAGACTATTATACTTATGAAACAAGATTGATAGATATACTTCCAGTTGACGAACTCAATTCTAGGTTGTACTTCATTGAAGCAGAATAATAATTTTCACTGGTATAAGTGTACTTATCATCTGTTGAATAACCAGAAGTGTAAATAGCACCTGTCGATGTGTCAGCCTCCACTGATAAGCCCATTAATGGATTAAGATTGTAATTGCATGAAATGCTACCTGTTGAGGTGTCAATAAAATAATTGATCCGTGTATCATTAACTACTCTGCTTTGGAAAAGACCGACGTTAATAGATCCAGTTGAAGTATCTAATTGCCATTCCACATCATTAGAAGAATAGGTTACGTCTTTAAACGATGAGACAATCGCTCCAGTGGAAGAACTCATAAAAAGGTGATCTGGTTCATCAAAAAACACTCCTTGGAACTCCGAAGTAATACTACCTGTGCTTGATTCCAATGATAGATGTGAAATGCTGGTTTCGTGGGCTATTAAGTGAATTGATCCAGTTGAGACATCTACATCAAGTGAAGTATAAGCAAGCTTGGATATGGTAATATCCAACTCATAAGTATAGGGATTATTCCGATAAGACTCAGAAGCAGAATCAAACGAGACATCATAAACATCGTCATATTGAATAGCTTCAAATGTCTTAGCATCTTCAAGAGAATGTCCCCTTCGCGCATAAACGGATATTTGAGCTTGTAGTAAAAGAGACATATTATCCTTATACTCAATATCTACTGATCCAACTGAGTTATCTATCTCTAATTCCAGTTTGGATATATTATTCCAGTCATAAAGGTAGTAATCTTTATCACCAATATATTCGTGTGGCCCAATACTATAATTAGTAGAAATTGGGAGTATTATGAAAAGACCAGCAATAGCCACTACAGACGCAAAACCTATCATGCAGATGAATATCACAACAAAGAACCATTTAATCCCGCTCGATTGTGATTTATACGGAGATCCATAGAATCTCTGGGAACTGGTTTGAGACCTAGCCCGTGGGTGTGATTCATAGACAGGACTCACAATAGGAGGAGGAACACTACTATGAGAAAGAGTAGATCGCTTTAATTTGCTTCCACAGTATTCACAGAAGAGCGATTCCTCCTCTATAACTTTAGCGCCACATTTTGAACAGTAATTAACCATATTGATTTTTTCCCAAGTTTTTTTGATCTACTTAAAAGAAAAGCATTCGTTTAAATAAAATCATTTTTTGCGGAATCGATCATGACATCTAGAGGCTTTAATGGCATTTTCAGGATAAGAAATAAATTTATTGAACAAATTGTGGTTATTCATGAATAGTACAGGATCAAGTCTCTGGGAAGGTCGTATTCCACTTTCCGAGGTATCTTGGAGTTTTGATCCTACCAAAAGATTTCATTCTTCCCCTTCATTTGAGAAAAGACGACAACAGGTCTGGAACTCTATGCACAATCAATTTCCTCATCTGTACGATGGAGAAATTCTGATATTAGATGACTTTTTTATTGAAAAGAATGTGTTGAAGTTAAATACATGGGCTATTCCATTCTCTGTTATCTTAGTACATCAGAAAGATAATCTTAAGGTCCCTAAGTATGGAAGTCTGGGATTTCAAGCAATTATAACAGATCCCTCTCATTCGTATTTACTGATAGGGGAAAGATCGCATGGCTCTGATTATAGGCCTGGTTATCTAACTTTACCAGGGGGTATTTTTGAGACATCTGACCTAGAAAAATCTTTAGTGGAAGCTTGCTTACGGGAGATAAATGAAGAGATACCAATAGGCATTAATGAAGAATCTTTCCATTTAATAGCAATACTACCTGAAGTAAAACAACTTGGAACTTGTTTATTAGTTGAAGCTGAAACAACGGAGAGATATTATCAGTCAGATTTCAATCACAAAATCAGTGGTAATGAAGAATGGGAAAAAAATCAGCTTGAGTGGATTTCTTTCCCCAAAATTTCTGATCTAGATAAGAACCGCTTGATGGAAGGTTTATGCTATCTATATGAAAAATTGATTAAAAAATCAGAAAAATCATAAATTAATGGTTTATTCGTTGTTACGATATCTTCTGGGTATAATCAGTTAATATTCGCAATTCTGCACGTCTAAGCCTTTCTTGCATTGCAACTCGTTTAATACCAAGGTGTTTAGCTAACTCCGCTAAATTAGAACGTCTTGGAATTTCATAGTATCCGTTGAAAAAAGCTAACTTGAAAGCCTCCAGTTGCTTCATTGTGAGAACTTCAGAAGGAGAAAATGGAGTTGATGATAAAGAAACAATCCTAACCCTAGTAAATCTATATTTTAATGTTCTTAATAGCTCTTTAAGTGTATCACGAGAGGGAGAAATAACTGTGTGAAATTGAATACCATTAGAAATAATAATTGGAAGAAGAGACATGTTTCCACTTTCGAGAACTGTTTCATAAATGGAAGGGTAGTCCAACTTATGCACAGTTCGAGTCCAATAAACAGTAGGGGAGGAGAACATAATTTCACACTCTTGAATACTATCAGAGGCTTCACACTCATCAATATATGCTTTGATAGTTTCTTCGCCTCCATTAAGAGCTTCTAAAATTCCAAAGCCCTCTGGTAAACGAATTGCTACAATACTCACTTTGACTGGTATTTTCTTAGTCAATTCGCATGAATAATAATCATCAGAGCTAATTTGAATCTGAGTTTGTATCAATTTATAAACATCCGTCGTAGGACGGCAAAAAAACTAAAGCCTCATATTTTTTTTGCTTATTGATTCATTAGAATAAGCCATGAAAATTACTTGGACACTGAACATGCTTGGGTTAATATGTTATCAGAACATTTCTCCAAAGATTACCTTTCTGCTGTAATTCAAGCATTTTTTGTGACAATTCTTTGGAGCTCCTCGTGGGTGATAATAAAATTCGGTCTTAAGGAAATTCCGCCCCTTATTTTTGCAGGACTAAGGTACGCAATAGGAGCTGTAATTCTTCTTGTTTTTATTTGCTCTAGTAGAGAACATCGAGATTCTTTAAAAAGTCAGTCAAAAAATTCATGGCTTCGTATAGGAATTTATGGCATTTTATTCATAACCATCACACAGGGAGGGCAATTCATCGCTTTAATGCTACTTCCAGCTATTACTGTTTCATTTACCCTGAATCTTACAATTTTCGTAGTAATTTTCCTTTCCATAGGAATATTAAAAGAAGTTCCCTCTTTACAACAGATTTTCCTTTTTATGATCGCTTTTCTTGGGATAATATTCTTTTTTTATCCTATTGACCTTTCAGTTGAATTAGTTGGTTTAATAGTGCTTTTATTTTTAGTAGTTGCAAATGCTCTTTCTTCGATATTAGGTAGAGCTATCAATCGCACGAAAGACATATCTCCAATTATCATAACAGGTGTAAGTATGGGAATTGGGTCTGTGGTACTACTATCATTTGGAATAATTGTTGATGGGCTACTAATAATATTTTCTTTATCATTACTCTCAGTAATCTACATTATTTTGCTAGGAGTCATAAACACAGCCATAGCGTTTACAATATGGAATAAAGCAATGCAAAAGCTTAGAGCAATGGACATCACTCTCATTAACAGCACCATGCTTCCTCAAATTGTTGTACTATCAATTGTCTTCTTAGGGGAACTTCCAATCTTGAAAGAATGGGTTGGATTAGTTTTGATTGTCATCAGCACTCTGTTAATTCAGCTGAATCAAGCTAAACAAAACTCTACAAGAGAATAAACATTTATTGTAAGATATAAGTTATGTTAAAGCATTATCAGAGCTATGGAATAGAACAATTTCCCGACGAAGGATAATAAGAGCAATCAAAATACAGATGAACCCAAAGATTTTGAAAAAAGAATGGAAATAAAGATGACCATCAATAAAAACAATAATTTCCTCAGAAAAGACAAAGAAAGCTCCAATAAAAGAAAAGATAACTGATAACGCATTGGCAATAGGTGAAACAACAGATAATCTTCCACGTTCGAAAGCTAGTTGTTGGGCTATGATTGCGAAGCTATAAGTTAATAATAACATAGTAACAGAATAAACAAACATCCCAACAAGTAATAGATCTCCACTATTAAGCTGACTTAATCCAATCAAGAGACTTTTAGTAAAGAGTGTTCCAAAACCGTAGAATATCCCAGAAAAAATTGGGAATACAAATTCAGCATTACCACCTTTTGAAATGAACATGATGAAAACCATGACGATCATCAAAATGATAATTAGTGGGAAAAAACCCAGTAAAAGAGGGATATTCATCGTCTCCATCGAATCAATGTTGGGTGAGAAGGCGATTAAAAAAAGGCCAGCTACTAATATTCCTATTCCTACCCATTCTACTCGAGTTAGTTTTTCTTTGAAAATAACGTAGGCGAAGATGAAAGTAAAAAGCAAGTTTGTATTAACTAAAGGTTTTACAACGGACACATCATAAGCATTTAAGGCCACTGTATATATTAGGAAACCTATCAAAGCAATAATTCCACCAAAGAGCCAAATAGGAGTGGTTATGAGGTTCCAAGCTGCAGGACCAACATCTCGGATAAAATTATTGATCTTAATACCACCAGCCCTAAAAATTCCAATTTTGAGAATGATGGCTGATCCTCCGCTTAATAAACCGTAAATGAGCATGATGAGTAAGACAATTATGTTGTCTATAGGGAGAACCACGTTGATTTCGCCACTTTAGTTAAAATTACGAATTTATTCTTCTTCCTCAGTTAAGTGCTGAGGATCAGATGATATTGATTCACTAAATGATTCCTCTAGTTGAAAAAGAGACTTAGTCTCTTCATCTGTCAAGGAATGACTGTTATTTACTTTCAGATCACTTGATGGTAGCGATTTCTCTTTCTGCAAGTCTGTAGGAAGCGTTAAAGAATTAGAAAGATCATTACTGGTGGCTACTTCACCAGTTTCCTCTGTAATTAAACCTTTTTCCTGTGTATAATCAAGATAAAGTATTGAAACTTGGTATTGGTGGGAATATTGAGGTTCACCTGATGATTCTTCAACAGTAATGCGTAATTTTCCTGGCCTAGGGAGTTTTATAAGAGGGATATGTAATTCAAGAAAAGATTGTTGAGTGGAGCCACTGTATTGACCTCGAATTTTACCAAAATCATCAATAAGTCTTAGACGATATCGAGTCATCCCTTCTTCAAGCTGAATACGAATATAGAATGGAATAGGAACAGTAATTTCAGAAAATTCATTCCCAACATCGTCGACAACCTCAATTTTAGGCAAAAAAACCACTTCTACCTCGTTGGCGAGCTTATTGTGGTCAATTTATTTCTTTCTCTATTCGTTGTAACCTTCATTTTTTGCATTAAATGGCTTTCTTAAAGCGTATTCTATTATAGAAAACTTGAAAATTAAAAGAAAATCTCAAAACGGATGATTTTGAGACAAACGACTGATTTGAACCTCTTAATGTTTCACGAAAACATTCACAGGGTCAGTACCATAATGATCATTCCAGCAATTATCCCAAAACTGACCAGATGAGACTCATCTGCACTTTTAGCAGCAGGTAATAGCTCATCAAACGAAATAAAAACCATAATTCCTGCAACAAAAGCTACTGACACCCCGATAAGAGTGGGTGACAAAAAAGGATATAAAACGATTGCTGCAACACACACTGCTAAGTTTTACGAAAATCGATAAAGAAATCATTACCAAAGCCTGCAAATATTTTTGATGGAAAGGTCTGGAGATCCTCAAATCTAGATTGACAATCAGGCCTCTGGCCGCTTCCTTTTAGAATAATATCGAACATTATTCCAAAACTCATACCCTACTTTCTCAAATAATGAAGTACTTTCAGAATTATCGCTAAAAATTAATGTACAGAACACTTCAATACTGTTATCTTGAAATAACCGATCTTCAGCTTCTTTAATTAGTTGTTGAGCAATTCCACGACCCTGATATTGGGGAAGAACCGCCAAACGATTTATCCATCCTTTTCTAGTGTCGTGTGTAACAAGAACGACTCCAATTAATTCTTCGTTCTCTATTTCTCCAATGAAAAAAGTATTTTTACTCTTAAATTGGTCTTTAATTCTGTCTGGGTGATCTCGTCCTTCTGGTTTCGAGGGTAAACCGGCTATTTTCCATAAAGCTTTGATTTTTGGGTAATCTTCAACCCCTAATTCTTTAATCACTGATTACCCCCCTTTTTCTAATTCTCTTTGACTTTTCCATTCTGTTGCTAATGACCTGGCTTTATCAATATCTACAGGAGAAGAATTATCAGTAAGCTTAATTGAAGAGCCAACTATTGCTCCTGAAATAGAAGAAAAAACTTCAGACAAGTTCTCAATAGCTAATCCACTCCCCAATATTGGTTTAATGCTGCTTAACTTGACGAAATTCTTCAACTCAACTAAATCAATTAATTGTCCTGTTTCTCTTCCTGAAATAATTATTGCATTAGCAGCTCCACGATTGAGAGCATTCTTAGCTGATTCAACTAATGTGAATTTACCCAACGGTGAAGCATGTTTGACATGGATATCAGCTAATATTTTAACCCTAGATCGTAGTTCTTGATGTATTTGCTGGACATCAACTGCTACAGACTCTATTATCCCCTGGTCAGTCACATATACCCCTTCATAAATGTTACATCGGATGAAACTTGCTCCCGTTACTGAGGCTAACACGACGGCTTGAACACACGCATTCCTTAAGATGTTCACTCCACATGGTATGTTTATATTGGAGATTATTTTTTCAACCAATGAGCTCATCAACAGTAGTTTACTCTCATCGACCTGATATTTAGAATAAGGGATATCATGAAAATTCTCAACTAACACAGCATCGAAACCTGCTTTTTCTAATGTGATTGCGTCTTGAATCGCAAAACTAAAGATTTCCTTCACAGAACCTGATCCTCTAAAAGGTTTAAGTAAAGGAGGAAGGTGCACCATACCAATAAGGGGTTTCGCTGTTAGATCAAGAGGGAATTTAGGGTAGAACAAATTTGTGACCACTGATGGATTTCTTTTTACGACCACTTTCCAATGCTATTTAAGGAAGGAAATCATACTCTTATTAATAATTAACATCCTAAAGACATTGAAAGTGATAAAGTATTCTTACGATCCCAGAGAAGCGAATCATAAAAATACTGTCTTCTTTTAATTTATTAGATTAGACTGCAATAAAAAGCCTATCTGGTGACATTTGGGAAGTAAAACAACATTCTAGGTCTAGTTCAATGCTTCAATAGTGGTTTAACAGATGATAGAAGTTCATCTCTATGGTATTCTTAAAAAGAAATTTAAACCTGACGCTTCCTTAGCAGAAGACACAATTGTATCGATTCCTAGTGAAGAAAATGAGGAATTTCAACATTTTCTCAAAAGACTAGGATTGCAATTCAAAGAATGTGGAGATTGTTTTATAAACGGGAAATTGGCTTTTCGAGAGACTATTGTACCACGAAATGCTCGTGTTGGTCTTTTTCCCCTTGGAATGCATTTGATTGATGGTGGTCAATATATTAAAGGTCATGGTTTTGTAACAACGAATCCATATGACAATCTCTGATATAAAAATTGTTAAAAGTTCAGATAAATTACTTCATTATCGGTATGACGACGGTTTTACCGTCTGATCCTACGAGCATTCGTAGTGATATGATGAAAACTGGCAACCGACCTTACTAGTTGAGACCGAATGAGTCATCAATGCATGTGTGGCTTACCTGGAGAACTAGAATTTCCTCCCACGTCACAATACTTTTGTCCTCGGTGTTTTTCGTTAAATTTTGAGAGGAGAGTTTTAAAACGCATACCAGGGAATGTTCGAGGGCATTCGATCGCAGTTGCTTTATCAGGCGGTAAGGATAGCACAGCATTACTTCATGTATTAAATAAATCCAGACGAAAGCTGAAAATTCCGTCTTTATCTGCAATTGTTCTTGAAGAAGAAAACTTGGAAATTCAAGCAACTCGGGAGAAAATCATTGACGAGCTTAAAGCTACCTATCCTGATATTCAATATATTCATAAATCATTTACTGAATTATTTGGTTATTCTCTACCCAAGCTCGTTCAGCGATCAGATTCAAAGGGATTACGGTTCACTCCATGTACCATCTGTGGAGTATTGCGTCGTCACGGAATTTTAAGAATAGCTTTAGATTTAAGAGTAGATTTCATCGCAATGGGGAATACTATTGATGATGAGGCGGAAACAATACTTCTCAATATTATTAGGGGTAATTTTGGGAAGAATTTTCGTGATAACATCCAGTACCGATCAGTCAACAAGCAACCGCTTCCAACAAGAATCAAACCGCTGGAAAAAATATCAGAAAAGACTATTCAAGACTATTGCAGAGTTAATCAACTATCAATACTGAAAAAGAAATGTACTTTTGCTAAACGATCCTTCCGCTCTCAAATTAGTCAATTTCTCATTGAAATAGAGAAGAAGGACCCTCGGGTTCTTTATAATGTCACATCCCCAATTACCCAAGATGTGTTATTGAAAACATCTGTTGTACAAGTTTATAAATGTGAGACTTGTAGTTCATATTCTCCTAAACCTGAGTGTTCAGCTTGTCGTATTGTCCGTCAAATAATGAACTAGTAGGCATTGAAGATGAATATCGGATTTTAGAAGATGAATGAGCTAAATCAAGAGTCTGATCAAGTACATTTTCCTGAAATTTAGTGTAAATATTGCTCCATATTAAAATAATCTTTTACATATACTTAGCATAACTCTCATTCATTATACATAGAAATTTTAAAGAAAATATCTCTTACACAAGATTATAATGCAAACGCATACATTTTAACTTTGAATTTCCAGAATAGAGTATTTAAATCATACTCTCGTAAATAGAATATATCCAAGATTCTTGCTGTTTCCTCTAGCGGAGTACTGACGTAAATGATTAAAAAACACTTTTTCGAAGTTCGTGAGCTCCTCTCAAAGAATAGAATTGAAGAAGCAGTAAAGATTCAAAAAAAACTATTTATTTCCGCCGTAGAGTTTTCTAAAGAAGAAAAATACTGGTTCAACTTATTATCAAGTGAAATAAGAAAATATAACAGAGATTATCAATCTTCAAAAGAATGTCTTAAAAATGCACTCCTGCTAGCACAGGGGATCGAGTTAAATGATACTCAGAAGAGTAGTCTTTACGGAAAAATCGCTTCAACTCAATATAGACTGAAGGATTATTCTGGAGCACTTCCATGGTATCAAAAAGCTTTATCGTTGCTCTCAAACGATCTTGGACGACAAAATTATTACCGCAGAATGTTGTTATACTGTTTTTATAAATTACAACGAGAAGACGAATTCTTGCAGGTTCTCAAGGAGGGATTAGATGATATTTTTCGTAGTTCCTTTGAAAATAACTGGAATTCAAATATGGATTTCTTCTGGGACATAGCTCAGTTGGCTAAACATAAACCTTGGAGTGACCTTGTACGGAAAACCCTTAATACGGCACAAGTTCCAACATCCAATGAATTAGCTCATGGAGCAATGGAATATGCTAAAGCACGATTAGCACGGTATTCTTTTGATCGCACATTAGTCATTAACTATATTCAAAGAAGTCTCCAGTTCTGTAGACCTTTTCCTAGGTATTTTATTTCTTTAGGATTGCTATGTGTTTGGATGCTTCAAAATCCATTTGGGGAGTATCAGAGAGCTAAGAACATATTAATAGAGTGTTTATCATTAGCTCAAAAACCCAGTCAGAGAATTGTTGTTCTTAACAACTTAGGATCAAACCTCCGTTTTATTGGAGAATATAACCTTGCCATCAAGTATTTAACCGAATCTCTTGAGATCAATAAAAGTGTAGGCAATTCAGATCAAGCTGCATATGCACATAATACGCT
Source organism: Candidatus Hodarchaeota archaeon (assembly GCA_016839665.1). Next base: position 1,433 of record JAEOTU010000298.1, on the reverse strand, counting down.
AGGAATGATTCACACTCTTATTGGTAACAAGGAAGAAGCAACAGCTCATTACAAGTCGAGTTTGGAATTAAGTAAGGAAAATAACGATTTTTACGGTTTAGGATTTACCTACGGTGCCCTAGGATGGTTAGAGATAAATCAAGGGAATTTAAATCAAGCAGTGGAATGGTATAAAACAAGTGTATCAACTTTCAAAGAAAAGACTAATTATGTCCCCGCAATAATCTTGTTAGCTTACGCAGAGGCCCTCTCTCGAATTGGAAATGAATATACAGGACAAATTAAAGATTTAATCTCCAGAGCTAAGGATTTGGTTTGGGATTCTCAAAAACGTCTTGACAAGGGGAGATATTATAACACATTAGGTAACATCGCTCTAAACCAAAAACAACCAGAACAGGCTTATGAAGAATTTTCAAAAGCGCTTGATTATAGTGAGTCTTTCGAAGTTGAATCTCAAGCTTTATTAGGGATAACAAAAACATCCTTGGAACTTTTTATGTTTTTTAACGACAGAGAGTATTTAGAAAAAGCAATTCTGTATTTAGGTGATCTTAAGTCCGCAGCTAAGGCATCTTTTCTCATTTTAGGCGAAGTTGATCTGATATTAGGGATCATTGATATGCATAAACAACGATATGGAAGTGCTTCAAGAAAATTCACAGATGTAGTAAGACATGCGCAACAATTCCAATTTGCTTCAATGGAAAAAAAAGCACAAAGACAGATAGAAACACTCCAAATCTTTCAAAAACATGATCAACTTCAAGAAGTCATAACAAGCTCAACAAAAAATGATGAACTGAAATCAAACTCGATAAGAGAAGCCATTAAGTATCTTACCGACCTAACTAAAATATTAGGAACACAAACAGACATCAAGGACAAAGATTGAATACATGTTCAACAGTATTCAACAATACATCTAAACTATGTTTTATCCGTTGAAAAACACCTTCTATTAAGGATTGAAAGCCCATGGATCTTGAAAATCTTCGAAAACTATTTCCCATTACCGAAAAAGCAATATTTCTAAATCACGCGGCCATCAGCCCAAGTCCAAAGCCAGTTATTGAAGAATGTCAGAAATGGCTTGTGCATCACAAAACCTACGGAGACATGTACTTCCCTCCTCTCGATAAAATATTGGAGGGTATAGATGAGGATCGTAAAACAGTAGGAACCTTTATTAAAGCTAAATTTCCAGAAGAGGAGATTGCTTTCACCTATAATACTAGTTATGGGCTTGCAGCGATTGCTGAAGGCATTAAGTGGGAGAAAAACGATAAAATTGTTATTAATGATTTAGAATATACCTCCAATTCCTACACTTTTCAAGCTCTGACTAAGAAATTTGATCTAGAGCTGGAAGTCATTCCCAACGTTGGTGGAGTACTTCCAATGGAATCGTTCAGTCAAGCAATTGATCAGAC
>JAEOTU010000297.1 GCA_016839665.1 Candidatus Hodarchaeota archaeon | reverse complement strand
TTAGCAACAGGAGGCCCTTATAAATTAGTACGACATCCCATGTATGTTAGTAAAGCCATTCTACCAGTATTAATTTTCTTTCTCACAGGGATTTGGCTAGCTTTATTTGGGCTGATTAGTTTTTTAACTATAAAATCCCAAGCTATTGCAGAGGAAGAATTATTGCAAGAAATGTTTGGCGACAAATATTCTAATTATGCTAAGAAAACAGGGAGATTCTATCCCAAGATCTGATCGATTCATAAATAGTTTGCTAAATACAGATTTTCCATCGCTGTGAAAAGTTAAAAGTGGATTAGTACCCTAATTGATTGTGGGGATCATTAATGAGTACAAGAAAAATTAGGTTAATCCAGAAATTTTTCATCCTTTTGCCAATTATCCTCCTCAATATCTTTTATTTTCGACCAGTGACGTCCCTATCATTGATTAACGACATGGAAGAGATGGTAGTTTTAGATGACCCGAAATATCCTCCCAAGGGTAGAATTAACGACCTTCGAGGCTATCTTTCGGAAGACGGAGCTGGAGCTCGATTTCGTACAGGTTTTGGTAGTTTTGATGATTATTATATTCGCTATAACTGGCAAGATGTGTTAGGTGGTTGTTCTGATTACGGTATTAGTTATCCTGATCCTCCTAGTAAATTCTTCAAACCCACTTGGCTTTCAGATCATGGTCTACGCTTATCAATGCAGACCTTTGGTGGAACAGAAAATCCTTTTGACATATTCTATAATGAGACTTTTCGTCAAGAACTTATAAGTGATTATTTAGAGGAGTTCGAGAGTATTGTTTGGCATGACCTCGTTGATGAGTTGATCCTCGGGGATGAAGCCCCTGCTACCTTATTCGAGTGGTTTGGTTTTGAGGGGGATGAATGGCCTGATAGAATCACTAAATATGACGCTACCCTTTTTGCAGAAACAGGCGTCCATATGCCTCCGTCTCAGGATAACTTGACAGAGAAATGGATTTTTGAAAACTGGTTAGCTAACCGAACAATGTCAGTAATGAATTATATCTATGATGGTTTTAAATCAGCATATCCCGATCTTAGTATTGCTTGGGGGACAATGCCATGGGGAGCAAGTTACGAACCGACTCTTTTGAAGAGTGATTTTATTAATGGTGGTTACTATACAGATGACTTTAGGAAGTTTTATGCCATGATTCGTCATGCTATCCTTATCAATCCTGAAGCACCAGTGATCTCTGTAATTATGGGAGACGATGATCCAGACAATCCCCTAGGAATGCCCCTTACTGTTCAAGAACAGTTTTTCTGGACCGCATATTTTGCAGGAGGGACTAAAGTGGGGTGGTTTGATGCAGGTAATAATCAACATTGGACTACAATTGGAGACGAGCAGGATTTTGAGAGATACAAGTTTCATTGTGAGCTTAATCGTTTAGCCAATACTCTTCCTATTATCAATGTTACTCCTATAGTTCTTGACATTTGTGCCATTCGCGGAGGTGACGTTTTTCCAGCTGTTGGATTCCGCGAGTTTGATAGTGCCACTCAATTTCAAGTTATGGATGATGGTTTTTCTCTTGATCAATATAGTATTGTCACTCTCGATAACCAATATCTTTTATGTGACACGGTTACTCGGAAATTATCAGATTATGTTAATGGTGGAGGAAATCTAATTCTTAAAGGCAATCTTCAAGTTGTTAATGAATCGCTAAACACTTCAGGTCACTCTCGGACCTTATTATTACCCCTAGAAGAAGGTACTTCTTTGATCAAGAAAGGAAAAGATGATTCCCAACTCTTAAAATTGCAGGATGATCTGTTTGGGATAAGTGTTCCTGATTTAGCCGTTAAGTCTCGCGTTTCGATCAACTTTACTGAGTCTGAAAATTGGGATATAATAACCACTGGAATATCAGAGGAAGCTCAGGGTTATTGGCCTATCGCTTTGTATCATAATGATTCAATCCCAGATTCGGGACATATATTATACTATGGTTTCGATTCTAACTTAGATGATGATCTCTATATTCCTTTAGTTCACAATTTTGTCAACAATTTTTTAGAAATAACAGATGTAGCTAGTCCTGAGGCTCATCCCGATTGGTTAATATCAACAGGCATTGACGATAACGATAGGATAATAATAGGAATTATTCCTGATGCAACTGAAGGAATTATCAACGTTCCGATTAATATAACTCGTCGTGGTCTTCCATTAATCAAAAGTTGGATGTATAGAGGATTTTCAAGTGAGGTTTGGCTCGGTGATGTGAGTCGATCAGAAGGAAGTAGCTCGTTTCGTACATCAGTTTCAGCATCTGAACCCCAAAGATGGGTTTTGGCACCTGAATTTCCAGCCCCTAATTTGCAAGTCCATGCATATTACCCCAAAGCAAGTCCCTATGTTAATGAAACTATTCCTATATCAATCGAGGTATTAGAAACACTTGAACATGTTAATATTGACAATTTCAAAGTTCAATTAAAACTACCAAGTGGTTTAACTCTAGCAAATGGTTCCCAACCAGTTGTCCAATCAGTGTTTCGACTATCCTCCATGGAAAAATACTATTTCTATTGGCTTGTAAATGCTTCAAGTCCCCAGCTCTATGAAATTGGTATTACGATAAGTGCACCTTCATTTAGTACTGAATTGCACTATTCAATGAGTTTCCGTGTTTTTCCAGGTCGTTTGGAGATAAAATTCCCGTCAAAATTTTACTTTACCCTCAACGATTCGATAATTTTAGGAGGTTCTTTAAAATATTATGGTACAGAACCTCGGAATTTTTCAATCTCTGATTGTATTCAAAATTATGTGTGGGGTAATCCTGGGGGCTTTCTTGGAAACGTAACTCTGTATTCTACAGATACTTATGAGATTTCATATAAAACAAATCCTATTGGGCACCGTGTTGGAGAGATAGCTGAATATTACATATTGGCAGTAGATCCTGAAGGAATGATCTGGGCTGAGGAATATTTTCAAGTAGAAATTCTTCCAGCAATGCTAAGGTCGTCAAACCTAGCTTATTCAGGTGGAAAGATTTCAATAGACATCGATTGCGTTGGAACTGATTATATTACGAATATCGTGGCTTCAGTGAGATCAGACGAGATAACCGTTGAAAATTCGATCCAATATCTAGGTACTCTTGCACCTGGAACAATGGTCAGTCCATCTTGGAAAATTACCCGGGTTAATTATCCAGTGAGTCTGGAAATAATTATTACAGCGGACGAACTACCATATTCCATTAAAAAAACAATTACCCTATTTTCCGACTCGGCGTCTCAGTCAGTGTTTGTGTTTGGTATTTTTGGAACTATTGCTGGAATTGCTATAACTAGTATTGTTGTGTTTGCTCTTTTCAACTTCCTCAAGTGGGGCAAAGGAGGAGGAGATGAGAGTTTGTGATTTTCCTTCAAGGAGTTTTGATAACACTATAATATTTTAAAGGTAATTTGAAGAAAACATGGAGGATTTATTATGCCCAAGTACCTCAAGTTTGATGATTATGCAGACAATAAGTGGGGATATTTCCCTGAAGGGTTGCAGGAATCAATCAATCAGGAAGATTATGTAATTGGAATTTATTATGTAGCATTTAGCAGCACTCTCGACCCGTGGTACATGGGAAAGGTGATTATTCAAGAACAGACAGTTGGATCATACTTCCCAGTTCATTCTGACCCCAAAGAGATTCTACGAAAGTTTTCCGCTAAAGTGATTGGGGTTTATGAGGTTCCTCCATATGAAATTGTTATTCCTAACGAAGTTAAGGAAAGGCAATATATTATTCAAGTTGCTTATCCTCTTGAAGGATTGGATACTCAATTTCCCTTGCTTTTAACCACTTTGATGGGTAATATCAGCATGGGAGGGAAAGTAAAGCTTCTGGACGTCATTTTCCCCTCAAATTTTCTTTCTGAATTCAAGGGGCCTAAATTTGGTATAGAAGGTATTCGTAATCACTTAAAAGTTCCTAAGCGACCGTTCTTGACAAATATTGACCATGCTTACACACTAGAAGATGGTAAAACTCTGTTTTATGAAGCAGCTATGGGTGGTGCTGATTTTATTAAAGATGATGAGAGCACGGCAGGAGACATAAAGTATTTACCTCTCGAAGATCGAGTCTCTACCTATATGGAGATGAAGGATAAAGTTAAAGAAGAAACTGGAGAAGATACCATTTATACAGTGAATATAACAGCAAGTCCTACCAAAATTATTGAAAATGCTCAAAAAGCAATTGATTGCGGAGCTAATGGACTAATGGTTAATTATTTAACAGTGGGCCTTCCAGTAGTTCGAGAGCTTGCAGCAGATGAGAGCTTCAATGTTCCCATTTTAGGCCATATGGATTTTGCTGGTGTTTATTACGAATCTTCGATGTCTGGGATTTCATCATTTTTAATCATGGGAAAATTAGCGCGATTAGCAGGATTAGATATCCTAGTATATCCTAGTGCTTATTCCAAGGCACCCTTTATTCGTGATAAATATCTTGCTTGTACAAAGGCTCTTCGTTATCCTTTTGGTCCATTAAAACCTGTTCTCCCCATGCCTTCTGGAGGGGTTACTCCAGGGATTGCTTTACGTATCATGAAGGATTTAGGTCGCGATATTATGATCGGAGCAGGTGTTGGAATTCATTCTCATCCCAAAGGTACACGTGCAGGAGCCAAAGCCTTCCGTCAGGTAATTGACATCGGAATGACACATTTAGAGGAAGCAGCTGAGGATCTTGAGGATTATTTAGATGATCATGAAGATGAGTACGAAGAATTGGAGCAAGCTATCGAATCATGGGGAAAAGAAACCGGGATTAAATATCTCGATACTTGAACAATCTAGTAACGGAATTAGGCACCAAACTTGTGGACTCTTCCAGCGAGACCTAGCATTAACGAGATAATGTCTTGCCCGATAATGTGACCTAAACCTCCTCTCATTGTGGATCGTTCACCAAATTCATTCACGTGATCAGGACGAACACCCTCACCAACTAGCAAGAATGGTAATGGATCAGAAGAATGGTCACGCATTACACACGGGGTACTATGATCGCCTGTGATACAAATAATTGTATCTGGTAATAAGTCAAAGAATGGTTCGATCGCGATATCAATCTCATCAATAAATTCCATTTTTTGAAGAGGCTTATTATCGTGGCCCATATTGTCAGTCCCTTTAACATGTACGAAGACGAATTGTACTCTTTCCAAAGATTCTCTTGCAGCCTTGACTTTAGAAGAAATATCAGTTGGGATTCCACCAGTACCATAATGATTATCGTTGATCTTCATGCCACAGATAGATGCGACTCCTTTATACAAACCACCACCCGCAACACATTCAGCGGTAAGGCCATATTTTGTTTGAAAGCTTTCTAGATGAGGAGCTTTCCCTGGTCCCCTTACCAATAAATAATTCGCAGGGAGTTTATTATTCTTTATCCTTTCTTGGTTAATGTTTAAAGGCTCCATTATTTCAGATGCTTGTTTAATATATTGTCCTAATATTCGAGCTGTTTTTTCTGCTTCAGAACTTGTCCCTATAATGTGTTTAGGCTTTTTATTTTCAATCTTTGGATCATTTCCAGTTACATCACTCGTTAAACCTGGACCTCTTAAAACTAAAGCAGCACGATGATCTATTCCCACTTTAAATATTGTTTCTACATCTTCGATTGTTATGTTTTGAAGAGCCTCCTCAATTTCTTGAGTTCCTTTAGAGATTCTACCTGCTCGTCGGTCGATTACAAGTCCATCTTTGACCGTAGCCATATTTGTACGAAATGCAATATCACCTGGTTTTACTGGTAAATCTGTTCCAGCTGCTTCGAATGGTCCTCTTCCAGTATACACTTCGTATGGATTATATCCAAAAAGTGCGAGATGGGCTGTATCACTCCCAGGGGTAATTCCTCTGCCAATCGTGTGCATATGTCCTGTGATACCCATTTCTGCCAATTTGTCCATTGTTGGCGTCTTGGCAGCCTCTAACGGTGTTTTATTATTTAATTCAGGTATTGGGCGGTCACCAACTCCATCCATTATGAATAAAAGAAACTTTCTGTCTTGCATCTCATTAGACTCCATTTCTATTGCATATCTACTATATCATTCACTGAATCATTGGAATCTCTCAATTAGCTTCAAAAAATCTTGTCATAAGTTCTGATTTGTATAATTATCTATTTGTGTTCAAACAATAATTTTGAAAAATTACTAAATTGTTGTGAAAAAACTCGATTATGAGGTCTTTACCTTTGATAGACTACCAAGAAAGGGAAAAACTAGGTAAAAAGAGGCTTTTTGGTTATTCAGTAGGTGTTATTCCAGCAGGATTAATGGTTCTTATCTTTAATCTGAAGTACATTGAACTTTTCTTTGATGTTCTACTACTAGATCCTATCCTTTTCATAATTGGTCAAGTTATCTATCTGTTGATTAATGCATTTAATGATCCACTCCTAGGAAATCTCTCTGATAGAACGGACCCTAAGAGATGGGGTAGTCGTCGGATTATCTACATTAAATATGGAGGACCTGTTTGGGCTTTGGCCTTTCTCCTTGTCTGGTTCCCTTGGTCATTTGATAATCAATTGATCATTTTTTTTCATTACATTGTCTCTATTTGTGCATTCGACACGATGTTTACCCTCATCGTGCTTGTTTGGATGGCACTACTTCCAGAGATGACCTACGATCTGGATGAGCGAAATAAAGCGAATTTTTGGGCTGGCGTGCTCGGTTTGATTACAGTATTACCCTTCTTGATTATCCTGGGAGAGATGGATCCTACAACCTCTGATTTTCAATCCATCATGATATTTGTGGCGATAGTATCTACAATTTGTTTATTCATTGTGGTTATTCTCTGTAAAGAGAGGCCAGAGCTTCAAAGTGACGAAAGTTATCCCTTGTGGATTTCACTGAAGGAAACAATGAAGTCGAAATCATTTCTAATCTACATTGCTTATGGTTTCACAGTAGCCTTTAACTCGTCTATAGGTTTGAGTTATCTCTTCGTGTACTTGCTAGTTCTAGGGGAAGGAGGATTTTTGGCTTACTTCGGGCTGGGAATCATAATCGGTTATGCGTCGAACTTCATTTGTATGAAATTGCACGAAAGAGGAAAATGGGATATGTACACGATTATTATGAGGTTTGCTTCGATAAAAATTCTTGGAACACTAATTTTAATCCCATTTATCCTTTTTATGGATAACTTAATCCTCATTTATTTTTTATTGCTGTTTGGAAGCCTTTTAGGTGGTTACGGATTGTTTAATATCCCTTTGATGTATCTCTCGATGGATGAGGATGAATTAACGTCTGGTCTTCGGAGAGAAGGTATGTTCCTTGGTATTAATGCTTTGTTCACCAAGCCTGCCTCTAGTCTTGGTCCTATTGTAGCCACGATCATTTTAACAGCTTTTAGCTATGAACCTGGAGCTGTTGTTCAATTAGCGTCAGCCTTATTCGGGATCAAAATTCTATTCTTCTTGATACCAGCGATTTCATCGTTAATTGGGCTAATATTCTTTTACTTCTACCCGTTAAAAGGAGAAAAATTGGAAAAATTGCGAGAACAGCTTAAGGTGATGCACGATGAAAAATTAGAAGCGAGGACAGTAAATTAGGGGGTTGAAAAATCGAAATGAATGAAATGGACTTGATAATTGAAACTACTCTCGGAAAGATTAAGGGTGTTCAAAAGGAAAACTATCAAAAATTCTTAGGCATCCGATATGCTAAAGCACCTGTAGGAAGGTTAAGGTTTCAAAAGCCGCGATCCATTGAATCATGGGAAGGATTATACGATGCCACGGAATACGGACCAATTGCTCCACAACTTTGGATAGATCAACCCCCTCTCAAGATGGTTGAAAGTGAAGATTGTCTTTTCCTTAATGTTTTCACACCACAAGCGGATAATAACAAACGTCCAGTAATGTTCTATATCCATGGAGGAGCTTTTGGAATTGGTTCAGGATCACGTCCACGTCTTTATGGAGGAAATCTCGCGAAACATGGAAACGTGGTAGTCGTTACGATTCAATATCGGTTAGGGGTATTGGGTTTCTTATACATGGACAATGTAACACCAAATCTGGGATTACAAGACGTAGTGTGCGCTTTACAATGGATTCGAGATAATATCGAGGCTTTTGGTGGTGATCTAAATAATGTCACGATCTTTGGTCAAAGTGCTGGAGCAATGGCTGTTACATACTTGATGGTAATGCCACTAGCCAAAGGATTATTTCATAAAGCAATCGCGCAGAGTGGTTCTATTCCGCTAAAAACTTCACAAGCTAGAGGGTTAGTTAATCCTTCAAAGAAAATACTGTCCAAACTAAAGATACAATCAGGAGATCTCAAAGCAATGCAGGATCTCCCGTTGGAAGAACTTATGAGGGCCCAGAAGAAGATAATTAAGAGTATTCTTTCTGAACACCAATTCTATCCTGTCCTTGATGGCAACATAATCCCTAGAAATATTGATGAATTAATGGAATCTGGTATTACAAAGGGCATTGATTTGATCATTGGATACAATGCCGATGAGCTGCCTCTTTTTGGATATTATCTCAAATCATCGAGGAGGATAACCCGATTCCTTGCTAGAACCATGGTTAAACGTAGGATTCAAAGACTCGGTTTGAGAAAATCAGCAATGAAGCAGATCCTCGAAGTTTATCGAAATAAGTTAGAGGAACAAACAACATCTGGTAAAGAATTAGACTTTTTACTGAAGGATGTTATGTTCCGAATGCCTGCGATCCAATTTGCAGAAAAACATTCTTCTACACATTCTGGTACATATTTCTATACATTCTCTTATCCTGCACCTAATATAGGATCAGCAGTACATGTACTTGAATTATTTTTCATATTCAAAACTATTACCACCACTGATATATCCGATGATATGGAATTATTAGGTTCTAAAGAGGAAGAAGAGCTATCACAAAAAATCATGAATTATTGGATAAATTTTGCACGTAAAGGTGATCCTAATCATCCTGATCTTCCTGAGTGGCCAAGATATGATTCCGAAAATTGTACCACCATGATTTTGGACGTATCTCCCGGTGTAGTTGAAAGACATAGGGATGAAATCAGAATAATCTGGGAGAAATCATTTCTTTAATTATATTGTAGAAAAATAGAAAAAAAAGCCTGAAATTCTCACATGAAATGTGAGAGAACGCCCGACAGGTTTTTTTTCAAGCTGCGTTGCGCTTAGGAGGGGGGTTTCGGGAGAAAAGGGAAACAGTTACAAAGGGAGGGGGAAAT
>JAEOTU010000296.1 GCA_016839665.1 Candidatus Hodarchaeota archaeon | reverse complement strand
TAATATTGCATGATGCGCCTTATGGCACTGAAAGATCATATAATGGGCTAAGAACTGCAATGTCATTGCAAAAGCGTGAAAATGTTGATGTGAATGTGTTTTTGTTTGCTGATGCCACGTTTTGTGCGATACAGGACCAAACTACTCCTGATGGATATTATTAGCTTCTCAAACTTAATTCCTTGTGTTTTCAAGTAATCGACTTTCTTTTTGATAGCAGCTCTGACGAACTAGTCAATGAAGTTCTAGTAGTAGGTCTTAATCTCAGAGAAGTAAATAGAAGAAAAGAACCAGTGATACAAATCCCAAACGCCAATGTGACCCCAGCGATCAATCCTGAGTATTCTACCAATTGACCAGCAATAACAAGCAGTGGAATACCAAAAACAGAGTTTAGTGTGGGGATTAATGAATAGACTGAATTTCTAACCTCTGATGGAACCAGATCAATAATAATTCGGTCTCGCAGGATGTATGCTATTCTTATAACGAAACTGTTGGATACATTCATTATGATTATAGTTGCTAAAAATCCAACCAAATTGAAACTATTTTGGGGAGGTAACAGAGAGAACAAGATTAAATAAGCGGGGAAGAAGATTGACAGATGCAGAAAAAGAAAGATGGGAAAATAGTCATTTTTAAAGCGTGTACTGTATTTAGCGACATATAATCTTGCGGGAATTTCTAAGAGAAAAATAATAGTTCTAATAATACTCGTTCCGAAATCCGAGCCCGTATAACCAAAATAGAGAGGAAAGAGAATTAGGTTTCCCCAAATCAACCAAGTTATTTGGTAAATAGCGAGACCTAGTATGAGGAGAAACGTAGTTTTATTTAGAAACATAAACTTGATTCCCCCTTTTAGATATTGGAAGTAAGATCGTTTTGGGAATTCCCTCTTTTCTAAGATATCGCCTTCGGGCTTAATGTCATTTAGATTCTTTAAAACATATATAATCAGAAAAAAGGTGAAGAAAAACTGAAGGAAAAAGACCATTTGGCGCGAAAAAACTGTTGCAAGTATTCCCCCTATCATGAATGAAGCAGCTAGGAAAATATTAGTGGATAGATTCACACGATCTCTTACAAAACCATAGGTCTTCCTTTCAGAGTCTAACTTTCCTGATGTTCTTTTATAGTTTGAATCGAACCACGATTCGATTGTACCAGAAGTTTGAGCATTTCCTAGGCCATTGAAAATAGCAATCAATAGAAAAATTGGTAATGTTTCAGCTATTGATAATAGAAAGAATACCACTCCATAACATGTATAAGCAAGCATCATCACCCATTTCTGACCAATATAGTCACCTAAAGATCCAGAGGGAAAATCACAAAAGAGCTGAATCAATAGCATTACTGAAGTTATAACAGCAGCTTGCGTAAATCCAATTTTATCAATTGCATTGAGAATATAGAACGTGTTGGACAAGCCAAATAAAAACGCGTTTAATAACTGGATTGTTAAGAATTTCTTAACTAATGATTTTGACTGATTAGGTAAGCTCTCAATGCCTAAATAGTGGTAAATTACCATTCACTCCTACACTTAAAAGGCTACAAATGCGTTAAGGATATTTTTTTCAGGGACTAAACGATTTTAAGCAAATTTCTTTTGAAAATACTATTTTATATCCATTTTTCACTTTCTTTCAAACATATTCTATGAAAAATCATACATTCCTCAGCTTTTTTTAAACTTTATGATATTGGTTAAAAAAAGTTTGAAATCAAACAGAAATTTTATTATTTACTTCAGGAAGATACATCTTAAGATCCAGTTTTTGTGGAAAAATCATGGCTAAGACACTTATCAATAAAAAACGCCAAGCAGTCGTTGGGATTGATAGAGACATCTGGTTTAAATATGTGCACAATCCCGATTACCGACCCATTATTGAGAGTTTATCAAACGGGCCATTAATAATTGATGAAATCCATAACAATTATAATCAAAATGAAAGTAGTCAAAAATCTGTAAGTTCAATTTATCGGTACCTGAATGACTTATTAGACAACAACGTTTTAATGAAAGCAGGCCGAGTTTTTCAATCTCCTCACACTTCCTCAAAAGTGCTTTATGATCTGTCAGCGGATATAATCATCCCAGATCCTCCTGAAATCAAAATTTGGTCTTCAGAGAGAATTGGGGAGGATTTAGCTCTTTGTATAGGGACCATTCTTGATAGACATTTCGACCATAAAACGCCTTCAGTCCAACTATTAAAGGATCTCTTTCACCAATTCGAGACAGAACGATATCGTGGCTTAAGAGATACACTTACTGAGTTAGTAAAAAGCTCTAAATCCAACAAGGATAAGAAGGAACTTATTACGAGGATTAATACTTCAGATCCTCATGTAATTACTCAGTCATTTGACCTTTTCTCCTTTATTCATTGGATTATACAGAAAAATGATCTCAATTGTATTGTTGAAAAACTTAGCTCGTGTTATCTTGATGATGGGGCGACTC
>JAEOTU010000037.1 GCA_016839665.1 Candidatus Hodarchaeota archaeon | reverse complement strand
TGTTCTTTGATTGGATATCGGCCACAGGATACTAGGGTAGGACATGATTTAAATTATGTAGGTGAAACTGGAATCCTTCACATTACTGGCCCGAAGGGGGTACCGACTCCAATTGGAGTTCCGATTGGTGATATCGGAGGAGGAAGTTTACCTGCAGTTATCTCAATTCTAGCAGCATTATTACAACGAAAAGAGGAAGCTCAATACGTTTCTGTAGAAATGACTGAGCAATTAATCCCGTGGTTGAGTGTTGTTGCGTCCACATATTTAGCAGGATTAGGTGAACCTCAAAGTGAGGAACACACATTGTCAGGTTACAACGCTTTTTATCGACTGTATCGGACGAAAGACAACCGATATGTCTCTTTTGCTCCACTTGAAGCGAAATTTTGGCAAAACTTCTGTGTTGCAATTGATAGAGAGGATCTTGCTGGAAAACAATTTGATTTTGATACCTGTGATGACGAACTTCCAAGAATATTTCTTCAAAAAACTCAATCAGAGTGGTCCGCCTGGTTTTCCGAAAATAATGTTCCAGGGGCTCCTGTCCTAACTCTCGGAGAAGCATTAACGGTCAAAAATCGGTTACAAGACATTGACCATCCTAAAGCAGGAAAGATTTCTGTGATTTCTTCACCATTTCTCGATCAGAGCAAAGAGAGCTCTATAAGACCTCCTCCACTTCTTGGGCAACATTCCAAAGAGATTTTAGAAGAAATAGGTTATTCTGAGAAATTTAGTGACTTCAAACAACGGGGAATAATAATTTCCCCAGATTGAGGATTCCTAATCTTTTCAAATTCATTATTTCGGGTCAATACCTGATTCAAGGCTTCCGTTTTGTGAAATCAAAGCATAAGCCATTCGTGAGGTATTAAAACTGTAACCAATTCTACCAATATTATCAATTATTATTATCCCTCCATATCCGTTTATTGATCTAATTTTCTCAATAACTTCTTTTGCTGCTGCCTGAGGCGCACGTCCATCTTCTATTAAATCAACTGCCATTTTTGAAGCAGTTATTTTCATGAAAGATTCACCATGTCCAGTAGTGGTAGCTGCTGCTACTGCTGACGCGTATCCACCACAACCAATTAGTGGAGTATCGCCCAACCGGCCAACCATCTTATATTGTGACCCTCCAGTTGAACTGGCCATTGCAAGCTTTCCCTTGGTGTCCAGTGCAATAGCACCTACCGTCCCACCGGGAGTAAATATATCCTCCCTGCCTTGTTTCCATCGGTCAAGCTCTCGCGGAATAATCAGGTTTTCAGGGTCACACGCTAAATTCATTGCCTTAGCAAATTTATTGGCTCCTGAACCAACCAACATCATTGTATCACTATTTTCTAAGAGCTTTCTTGCTACGATGATTGGATTTTTACAATTCTGTACAGCACCAATAGCTCCTGATTTCAGTCTCGAGCCATCCATTATTAACGCGTCTAATTCTACATGGCCTTCTTCATTCAAGAATGAACCAATCCCAGCATCAAAGATAGGGTTATCTTCCATGCAAACCACAGCGTTCTCAACTGCATCTAAAGCACTTCCTTGCTGCTGCAAGAGCTGATACCCTCTCTTAACAGCATTAATGACCCCAACTAAATGTCCTTCCCTCAAGGAGTCAGGAATACTCCAAGAACCACCGTGAACGATGATGGCAGGTTTAACGGAATTTTGTTGTGAATTTGTGTGTGTCATTATAACTCTCTTGGTGAATTCGGTTGAAATTAAAGGAAATCTCGCTTTTCAAGGCTTAGGTTACTATTCCTGAGTAATTTTTTGAGAAGCTGGTGTTATTTCATCAATTATATCTAAAAATTTTCTCATTTGATCTAAAGAAGGAATATCTACTCTTGAAATAACAGAGGTGTCCAGAAAAATAATCTTCTGAGGCCAATGTCTTGCATAATTCATTGCGACAGGAAGACCACGAGAATACTCTTGGAAGAATAGGACTTGAATTCCTTCAAGCTCCTCCTGAAAGAGAAGAGATTGATTTCTCTCAATTGGCAGCTCTATGGACTCCTCCTTTAATATAACTTCAGCGATGTGTGATGTTTTCAGTTTCAGTTGCGAAGTCGTGTCAATCACATTTTTAGCGTACGTAGAATCATCCATTGTGAACAAGTGGCTCTGTTTTTGATATTGAACAAGCTGGTAAATAATAAGTAATAAGAAAAATCCAATTTCAAAGCAAGTTACTACTAAAAACGAGATTGGATCAACTGGACCTAGTGAATAATATGAATAATCGCCGTAAAAAGGATCATTCCCAACCATTGTAGTTTGGGAGATTATGTGCAGGAAAATCTGAAGCAATATGTGTGCTATTAGGAGAACAACAAAACCTAACTGACCTTTGGAAGCAATTCTTCGTGTCCACTTGATTTTTTGTTTTAGAGATAAATTAGAATTCACCCCCTGAAAAACTAGGAAAACCCAAACTCTTTGAAATACTAAAAATTCAATACAGATGATTATGACTCCAAATATAACAATTAAAACTAAAAACCATACTGGAATTCCGAGAAATTCGAGATAATCTAGTATCGGTAGTGTTAAGAGAGATAACAAGAAAAGAGCAGAAAGAAATTGGATTATGAAGAGTATTATACAAATTAGAATCCCAATGATCCCTGAAATAAAACTTTTAAGCAAATCTTTGAATAAATGTTGAGGAGGAGAACCATGCATGATGTAGAATGCAATTGGGCCAATTGCTAGCAAACCCACAATAAACAAAAGTAGATTGATATTTAGAAAAGGATTTGTATTGAGAGTACTCATGATATCACCCGTGGGACCGCTAAGCGCTAATATGATTACACTTCGCCAGACATAATCAAAGAGGGATAACCCCCTAGAAATTACTTGTTCATCAAAAATATAATTTAATGTCACAATTGCCAACAATATAAGAAAAACAGTTTGGATCTGTAGCTTATTATCCTTAATGAAAGTCCAAATAGAAATTGAAGGTGCGACGTCAGGCATTTCAACATATGATTGAGATAAATATCGTGGTTTAGGTGTGGATGTTTTTGAAAGACCAAAGGGATTTTCAAAAAATGGAGAGGTACCAGTCCCCTCACTCCAGAAGGGATAGAATGGCTTTTTATCATACAAAAATGGTTTCTCGAGCTTTTCAATATATGATCTTACCATCGGTCTTCCAGATATTGTTGCCACTAAATTCCTCTGACTTGACCGGTAAGAAGGAAGAATTGTACTAGCCAAGGTGATTAGGAAAGAAATAATGACCCATAATAAAATACGATCAAACGGGAACAAGATTACGATATTGCTGATACTAAGTGATATATACCAAGAGAGAAGGACAGATCCTAACAATCCGTCAATTAAACCAACAATTAATGCAGATAAACCTAAAGCTGTAGACTCTGCCATGAAGATTCCAAAAACTCCTCGCTTATTTAACCCTATACTACGCATGATTCCCATTTCTCGCTCCATCCTCAGAGTGGAAACCAGAATACAGACAAATTGAGCAATTGCAGCTAAAATGAAGGATTCAATAAATAATACTTGAAAAACTACACTTTGAAAGATTAGACTTCTCTCAATTACTTCTTTAAAGAACGTGATGCCCATCACACTATTAAATCGGTCGTAATCCCTTTCAATATTTGCTTGGGCGGTTCC
>JAEOTU010000295.1 GCA_016839665.1 Candidatus Hodarchaeota archaeon | reverse complement strand
GCCTTAGGATCTATAATCCTAGGTATCGCACTATCAACATATCACCCTCTAGCATTAACCTATATCAATAAGATGCCAAATAAAGATCGAAACATGGGGATTAACGCGGTCTCAGGAAACTTTGGAAGTGCAATTACTCCTTTAATTGCAATGGTTATAGCAATCATTTTTGGCTGGCGTGAGGCTTTTATAGTGTTTTCTGTTTTCCAGATTCTTGCAGGGCTCTCTTTTGCAATGATGTTCCCAAATGATCCGAGCACACTTATTGATATAGGGGGATATACTCAAAAAGAACACGAACAGGAGATCCCTCTGCAAAAATCGCACATATACATCCTGACAATTCTATTGGTTTTAATAGCGGCCGCTCGTGCCCCCGTATTCCGTTGTATCTCCTATTTCACTACAGTTGTCTTTAATGACGCTTTTATGTTTACAAAAATTGAATCATCACTCCTAACAGCGATTGTTTTAGGAGTTGGAGCTTTTGCTACCTTTATAATGGGAATATTAAACAATCGTAAAGCTCAGCGAGGAGCTGGAAGGGATGAACGAGTAAACTTCAGAAGCACTACAATTCTGCTTTCAAACGGTATAGCTGCTGTTATGCTTGTTTTGTTGGTCATTATCCCTCCTTCAAATTCTTTTGGTATTTTATTAACATATTTATCTCTTTCTTTCTTCTTCTTCCTTGGTGCGGCAATTTTGCCAACAATTATGAGTGAAGTAACAGGGCCGTCTCATGGTATGGCTTCAGCAATCGGCGTGTTATTTGCTGGTGCCACACTTGCAGGTTCAATCGCTCCCACTATCTTTGGCTATCTTGCGGATGAATTAGCTTTCTCAGCCAGCTTTTTATTTCTCGGAAGTATTGCTCTAGCATGTGTAATGCTAATAATTATATTTAAGTTAGTTTTCCGATCAATAATTGACAATCAGAATAAGAAAAATGAAAATAGAGTCACAGGTGTCGAATTATCGGAAATCTGATGTCATGATTAGTCTTCTTCAATGTCATCAGCAACTTTTTTGGCTTTTTTAGCATATGCTTCGATTTCTTTTTCACGAAGACCTGCTGCTGAGAACAACCCTCGTATCGAAGTACGCCCTCTTCGGGTTCCTAGAACAAACGCTGTTCCTATAGCTCCAAGAATTCCTACCAGGAGAAGAAGGGGGATCGGAGAAGGAGGCCCGTTCGAAATTATAAATTCTCCTGACATGTCAATTTTTGACTTACCCTCAGAACAAGTGGCATTAATCTTTATCATATAATTCGAACCATCAGAAACTGATGTTGTCGCCCAAGAATAAGAAGTGTCGGGAAGATCCGATGCAAGTAAGACCCAGGAAACTCCACTGTCAGCTGAATAAGAAACGGAATAAGTTATCTCATGACCATAAATGTCCACAGCCTTCTCCCATTCAATCACCACTTTACCACTAAGGGTCTCTCCCCCTTTTGGAAATGTGATTTTAGGCTCAGGAACGAAAAAATGGTTTTCAATTGCAAAAATTTTATCACTGGTATCATTATTAGTCAAACCTAAGATGTTGGCAGCTTTGATCATTAACATATAATTCTCCCCATCATCTCTGCGCAGAGTAGGCCATCTGTATGTCGTTGAGGAGAGATTCAATGCATCTTCTATCGGTTCCCAATTTATTCCCCCATCGTCAGAATATAAAAGAGAATAATTAACTTTATCGGGATAAAATGAGTCATTGCTTGCTTGCCAAACAATGTCAACAGATCCTTTGAGTACCTCTCCCCCATTTGGATATTGAATAGTCGGAGTGGGAGGAGGTGTCGAGTAACAACGGAAAGGCCGTATAAGAGGATGATTATCAGAATTTGCGTTCCCACTTCCGCCTAGTGTATATTCAATATCTGCAATACAGTCTAGATTACTGTCATCATTATTATGGTCATCCCAATAATTGTATGTGAAATTATTGGATATATCTCCTTGACAATCATCATGCCCCTGAGAGATTTTCTGTTGGTGAATTCTTCCATTATTTTCGAAATCATTCCAGGATATGGTGTTATTGTTACCTCCATCAATGGAAACACCTTGACCATCATTATCTTTGATTTTATTCTTATAAATAAGATTATTACGCGATTTAAGAATAGTAATTCCCTGTTCGCTATTATTTATGAACTCATTCTCGGAAATAACATTGGAATCGCTCAATTCTAGCTGAACACCATCTAATTCACTCTTTTGTACGAAATTTTTTTGGACTGTGTTTTTATTAGATTGTTTTAGTAAGATACCCTCTGAATCAGTATTGCTAATGAAATTACTGAATATTTCGTTTGAATTTGAGCCATCTTCAACAAGAATCCCTTCCGCAACGGTACTAGAGATAATATTACCTGATATTAAGTTGTTTTCACTCAACGAAATTAATATACCTGTTCTACCAACATTCTCAATGTTATTGGTAATGTTATTATTTATTACTGTAGTATTCCTACTCTTATGAATTTCAATTCCTTCTCCATCACAATTTTGGATGACATTATTCCGAATAGTAATATTATTAGATGTACTTGCTTGAATTGCACTTTTATAGTTTTTAAAAACATAATTGTCAAGAATAGCACAATTAGTTGACCAAATCACGCTTATTCCCGAAAATGGAGGTGATGCTTCTACTTTGGAGAGAACATTGTGTTCAAGTGTATTATCAATCACTGTTGTAGTGTTACATATATTTATAGAAATACCATCATCCGAATTCCAGTTCACAGTGTTATTAAATACTAGAGATTTATCGATATCTGTGAGAAAAATACCTGAATCACCATTACTTGAAACTGTGTTAGCTGAAACCGTGAAATTCCCATTTGTATATGTACGGGGTTCCCCACTTATGACGATCCCATCTTCCTCATTTTCATTGATAATATTTCTTACAATTCTTCCATTACTCGCCTGTCTAATATGAATTCCATGCTTTCCCCCCGATAATAGACAGTTACTTATCTGAAAATGCACATTAGTGGTCTGGATATCAATTAAATTGCTCCCTGGCCCATAAACATGAATTCCGTCAATAATATATGGATTCGTGGCTGATCCATCACCAGGCCAACCATTTTTTTTAGCAGTAGTGTAAAATTCTGCATCACTAGTGATTGATATCGGTTCAGAAGTTGTGTACTGTTTTATACTTCGTGGAAGTTTTTTGTAGAAAAAATCCTTTGCTTCAGGGGGATTGCCAGATAAAGTCTTTTTACGATTCGTATGCTGCTCAAAAGTATTAATTGGGTTAAGAGAAAACAACACCAGAAGGAGGAAAACTGTTACTACAGTAATTGTTGGTGTATTTCCTTTTTTCTGTCTGAACACAGACATACCTTCCAATAAAAGGTTATATTAATTGGTGTAGATAAATTAGAAGTAGTAAACTTAAGTTTTTTACATGATATTTTCGGTTATTATAACCGGCCTAGCTCTTTCTCGAGCTCAACATAATAGACAGGAAGCTCAGTCTCGTCTAGAATCCTGGCTCTTACACGAATTGGTGGACCTTTAACATCAAGTTGCTTATCAATCATCCCTGATTCTGCCAACCCACTATAGATCTGCTTTAGGGTTTTGTCCGTCACTACAACTCTAAATAATGATGTCAGTACTAGTCCTAAAAAAGGTTTGAGGCGAAATGGATTGATTGTTTGTTCAGTAACAAAGGCTAAGCTCGCAATCGAAGATCCAGTTAATGTGCGAACACCACCTCGGAGAAATTTATAGAAACTACAGACAATACGGCTATCGGAAACCTGGAAAACAGTGAAACCAGCCCCTGTCTCGTCGAAAAACTCGTCTTGCTGTCCAATACCAGGTATACTCATCGTAGGTATCCGTCTAACCTCTTCAGGAAATAAATTATCAGGATATAAGGCCCGAATCGTAGGACCCGTCTTTTCATCAAATTCTGAATACACTAAAGTTCCTTGGAAGACTTCTTTATTCATGATTATTTCACTCAGAGTACTATAGTGTGGTTCATACTACAAACATGACCGCTTTTCAACATATCCCTTTAATACTTAAAAATTACTATCTTATTGTTATATCGTTAATCTTTTTTTTTGTTTAAAATTCATTAGCACTTAATTAATTTTTCTTAGTAAGTATTCATCCTTTTGAACCAACTTTTATTTTGATTATAGAGATTTTTAAATTCTTTAAATAACCGATCATATAACGTACGATACTCTGGGTTAGGGGAGAATTCTTTATCGAAATGAATAAAATCCTTACTTTGTGCAACGTTTTCAAGTTCTCCCAAGGCCATTTTTGCAATAATAGCTGCACCTAGAGCACCCGCTTCTTGAGGATCTGTTACACGGCGAATCGTTCTGTTCATGACATCAGCATAAATCTGACACCAAACATCAGACTTTGCTCCACCGCCGATAATAGAGAGGGAGGTCACAGGAGAATAGAGATTCTCGACTGTCTCTAATGCCCATCGAGCATTAAGAGCAACGCCTTCAAAAGTCGCACGGAGTAAATGCCGTCGATCATGATCTAATGAAAGATTAATCAAACCACCTCTTACATGGTCATCGTCCAAAGGGCATCGCTCGCCAAATAGCCAAGGTAAGAAAATTAGATTTGTCCCCCCCTTCGCTTTGGCACCAGGCTCACAGTCAGCAACGAGTTCATCAAAGATCTCATAAATCTGTTTCTTTTCTATTTCTTCAAGTTTTTCTTTAAAATAAAGAAGATTATTTTTAACCCATTCAAGAGCAGCACCAGCAATCTCCTGATGGCCTACTACTAGATAAAATTGATCAGGAAATGCACTTCCAGCACACCCTGTATAGTGATTGATATCTACTTTTCTTTCAGTAACATGACCAGCAACCCATCCGCTTGTTCCAATTTGACAGTGGAGTTCTCCGTCTAAAACAGAACCAGAGCCAATAGCTGCTGTTGTCATATCTCCAGCCCCGCAGACTACTGGGGTTTCAGTCAAAAGTCCAAGTTCTTCTGCAGCTTCATCTTTCAG
>JAEOTU010000294.1 GCA_016839665.1 Candidatus Hodarchaeota archaeon | reverse complement strand
TTAAATCAATATCACGAAGACCAATGGAAATTTCAACAGATTCAGTAAAGTTTCGGTGCTTTCTCTCAATACTTCTAGCTTTGGCTCGAGATATTGCTTCTTCCAGTTGATTTGGTCCGTAGGACATGAATTATCCCCTTTTGAAGTGCTATATTAGTTTTTTTTGTGTTTTTAAACTGATAGGAGGTTTTTTAGTAAAGTTTTTTTTGTGTTTTGAGAGGTTATTAAAATTGATAAAAAATTATTCAATTTTATTCACAGGAGATCATCAACTAGCTCGTTACCGCAGCTAGTCTCCATCTTGTGGGATATAATCCGACAGCCTCTATCCTGTCAGCTTCAATAGCGTTCAGGAATGCTTTTTTCAGTATGTCAAACGTACCATTCACATCAGCATTAATAATACAGCCTTTGTGCGATTTGAACAATCCTCTAGTAATTCTTTTCCCTTGATATTTGTCGTGGTGTTCGATAGTCGCCTGGTTTTTCTCCTCTGTATTGAGTTTGGGAACCCCTAGCTCTGAGATTACAGTTACTTCAGTCCTATATTTCTGGAAGTATACATAATCAAAATTCTTAATTCACATATAAAATCTCCCCCCTTTAGTAGATTTATGAATTAATCTTAGTTTAAAATGATTATTTTAACCAATAATTAAATATGTGAGTAAAATGGCTAAAATCGTTGAAGCATTAGTAGATGCAGGGCAAGCAAACCCTGGTCCGCCACTTGGGCCAGCTCTCGGCCCACTAGGCGTTAATATTAAAGCAGTAATTGATCAGATAAACAAGCAAACCCAGGAATTCAAAGGGATGAAAGTTCCTGTTAAAATCGAGGTGGATGATTCACGGAAGTTTTCAATAACTGTGGGTGTTCCTCCAACATCATCTCTATTACTGAGGGAAGCTGGAGTTGAAAAAGGAAGCGGTACTCCGAATACTGAAAAAGTGGGGAATATTACTTTTAAGCAGTGTGTTAAAGTTGCTCAGATGAAACATGATTCCATGTTAGCAATTGATTTGCGCTCAGCAGTAAAAGAAGCAGTTGGAACGTGTGTATCTATGGGTTTAACTATAGATGATGAGGATCCCAAAACAATAATTGAAGCTATCGATACGGGGAAATTTGACAAATTTCTTTGATTAGATATGTCGAAAGATTATTCTATCGAATCAATTATTGGAATACATGGATATTCTACTCCCCATTTTTCTGGTACAGGGGGAACGATAAAGAAGCGTAATGAGGATTTTATTGTTCGAGAAATACCTCCAAGTGGAACCCCCATATTCAATGGGTCAGAAATTGGAGAGAATTTAGGAGGGATGTACATTCATTGTGTTCTTTGGAAAGCAGGTATCGATACTTTTAGTGCCATCAAAAGACTAAGTAATTACCTGAAGATTCCTGAAGCTGATTTTGGTTTTGCTGGTTTAAAAGATGCGGCTGCTGAAACATTTCAGCGAATTTCAATTTGGAACATCAATAAATCTCGTATCAATACATTAGACATCCCATATATTAAACTATTTCATCCAATCCGACAGAAATTTGCTATTAAAACAGGAGATTTGATCGGAAATTTCTTTGAAATAAAAATCCGTGATATTCAAGAAGTCTGGGATAGCCAGGACTGGAATGAATTTAAAAATCATTTAATGTCAGATGGAGTTCCAAATTTTTATGGACCACAGCGTTTTGGGTCAAAACGACCCCTATTACACTTGATAGGCAAATTCCTTCTTAAAGAAGAATATTCCAAGGTAATCGAAAGATATATCGGTGAAACAAGTCCTTTAGAGCATATTAGTATAAGAAAATTGCGAGAAGATTATTTTAAGACAAGCTCGTATAGTAATATTCGGCTAAGATTCCCTAAATTGTTCGATATAGAACGAACATTGTTATTGGGATTAGAAAAAAACCTCTCACCAAAAGATATCATTCTAAGGTTGCCAAAGTCTTTTCTAAGGTTAGCAATTTCAGCTTATCAGTCTTATATCTTCAATAAAACCCTTAGTTATCTCCTTGAGACTGAATTTCTTCTTAATGGTGATTCAACTATACCTTTACCTGGATATGAAAGTAATAGAAAAGAAACCCATGAAATGATCTGGAATGAAATGACCGCCTTATTAGAGGTAGATGGGATAAATTTTCGGAATTTTAAGAATAATAAACTTAATTTACGTTCAAAGGGAATTTTAAGAAAGACTCTGATTTACCCAAGCGAGTTTAATTATTCTTTAATTGATGTTGAAAAGAGGATTGTACAAGTTAATTTTTCCTTATCTAAAGGTTCTTATGCAACAATCGTAATCAGAGAAATAACTAAGACAGAATGTTAGAAAAATGATGGTTTTTTTAGGGATAAAAAATGCCTTCCTCAATCCTTCCAGTTATTTTTCCTTGATCGATGAGTGTCTTTATAGCTTTACCAACAGCAGCAGATGAAATGTTGGCAATCTCAATTTGGTCAATAGAAGTAGGTTCTTGAACAAGTTTAATTGCTTCAATTAGCAGTTCTTTCTTCGATTTTCCTGAACCAATTTCATCTCCTCGAACCTTCTTTAGAGAAGCACGAACAGAACTGTTGCAACTTGGACAGCGAAATGATCCCATTATAGTTAAAGTAACTCGGCCTTCTTTATCAGGCATGGGGCTTATTAGTTGCCAAGTTTTCTTTGGAGGAGTTTCGATTGGATCTATTATTTGGCCACACTTTTTGCATGAGATTTTTTTCTGTCTTTTTTTTCTAGGAGGATTCATTGTTCTTCCTTCTTTCAGATTTTTAAGAAATATTATGGAGATTGGGAGTTTGTGAAGGTTCTAGAATTTGATAGCTTGAATCGTGGTTCTTAAACATACGTGGCAAATCTCTCCTCCATAAGGTCGATCAGCATGTCTTCCAATTTTTGAGTTTTTCAGCTTTTTAATGTGTAATGTCGTACCACAAATCCTGCAGTGAGATTTGGTCTTTTTTCTCTTAACTCTGTGGATTAAACGTCGTCCTTTCGGACTTCTTTTTCTTTGGATACTCTTAGTCATTTATTTGAACACCTTGTACCTTAATATTCACTCAGTCAGGCTGTAATCCTGCGACTTTTCGCAAAATAGATCCAAAAGCTAGGCTACCTCCAAAATACCACCAAACATAGCTAGGTACAAAAACATGCCCCCATCCTTCAGCATCAGCATTCCAACCAATTCTAAATAAAATTACTTCAGGGAGATCAAATGGTATTACTGCAGGAATATTTCCTGAAACCACTACTTTCTCAACAACTTCAAATTGATAAAAGCCAGAAAAAACAACAAAAAAGATTATCATTGGAAGAAATATGATCAACATCGGTTTCATGTTCATCATCGTGAGCTCGGATTGCACTTTTTTCATTCGATCTGCATTTTTCTCATATTTCAGTTTCAATTTTTTATCGGCCGTTTTTGCCATTTGCATACGGAGTTTGTTATACTTCTTACTTTCTCTCGTGAGTCTTCTTAGTTTATCAATATCTATCATCTTTCTAGAAACTAATGTTGATACCAATGATACAAAAAAAGATATGATCAGAATAAATATCGATGAAAGAGGTGGTTGAGTCGGAATTGCTGCTACAATATCTTCTAGAAGGGGCATGTTTAATTCCTTCGTGAGCGTTCTATAAAGAGAAAGGCGAGTGTGAGCTCGATTCCTTACGAAAGAACCATTTTTCTTTTTATTTTTTATTCTTCGTGTTTGAAGTGAAAAGGATCCTTCTTTCTAAAAAAGCATAAAATGCTTGTTGGATATCTATTTCAGGTGAGAGATGAAATTGTAATGGTAAAATTCTGGAAACAGGTTTCGTTAAGTGTCTTTGGGCACATACTGGAATTACATATCTAACCCCAGTCCGAATTTTGCGACTTACCTGTTTATAGCTGAGTTCTTTCTTTGTTGAAATATAAGAACATTTTTTACATTTTAACCCTTGATTTCGTCCTGAAGAGGTGAGAGAAGCTCCACAAATAGGACATTTTGGAGTTATTCTTTTTTTAATGGGAGTCAGTTTGATGATTTGAATCTCTTCAAGATTTATGGTGATTGGGTTTTTTTCTGAAGCTGGTCTAACTCCTCCAAAAACTAGGACTTCATCTCCCTCAATTAGCTCTCTAACTATCTTTCGAAATTGTTTTGTAGGTTCGTAAGCTGCACAATCGATTAAGCTGTTTTCAGATCTGATTGTGAAGATGACATGGCCACCCTGATGGTCACGAGGTTTCTTTTCTACTATTCCTTTTACAATTACCGATAAATAGGGAGAAATTTCATGACCAAGAAATATTTTAGGAAAATGCACTTGAGTATGTTGATTAGTACGAAAAATCATTGTTGTAATAATTGGTTCAAAAATATCAATTAATTCCCACATTCTGATGACTGCATTGCACGATTCCCCTCGTATTCCACAAAAAACAGGATCAGGTCCATGAGGAGTAATCATAATTTGTTTGTTCTCATAATCGTAATTGTTGAATGCTAATGGAACAATTTTATCAGCATTTATGACAGACGTTGGATCAATTAATCGTTCAGCTTTTTTCTGACTTGGGTCACGATAAGCAATGAATTCATATGTATAATCATTTACGAGGGTTGCTCCAATGGCTGCTGCTGCACCAATTAAGCCTCTTCCCTTTTTTAAATTGAAGTGCTTTTCTGTAGGCTGTTCCTTTAGTAGTTGTTTAACTGATTCTAAGGGAACTACTTGGTAAAGCGCCTGGTGATACAATTTATGAAAACCTGAAGGTACTTCTCCCTTGAGAAATACAAGACCTGGGTCAGTTTTCGGATCCTCAATTTCGGCATTTTTCTCAACTAGTTTAACAATTCCGTTCCAAATTTTCTCATCATTTTCTTCAGTTGTTGTAAAAGTAATTGCTACAGCTCCATTTCCTCGAGTTTTATATGGAATATTTGGATTCAAACGAATCAATTTTGGAAAATCAAGAAATTTTATTGGAAATTTAAGCAGGAAATCAACAAACAATGTTGCCAAATAAGTTGTACACATACCATTTTGAGAATCAGTATCATCCACCCCGATGTGCCAGGTTTGCACCATGAATTATTCATTCCATCATTCTGTGAGTCGAGATAGTACTCCAGAGATCATTAATGGTAATACTAGGGTACAATCGGCCATAACATCAATCCATTTTGCTTTTGATGCCACTTTTCCCCACGATATTGCTTCCTTCACGCTTGCTCCACTTACACCACCATGTTCTGGACGATCCATGGTAATTTGAATAGCATAGGTTAAGCCATTGTTCAATTGAGAGCCATTCATAATAAAATGTTTTGGTACTCCTCCACCCAAGAATAAGGCTCCCATACGTTCTGTTTCATAAACTAATCTGGAAAATTCTGTGTGGTCTTTAAGAACATCAATAAATAGAGGTGTTGTTTGAGAAAAAAGCCAAGTTTGAACACCAAGCATACTGTCTGCAAATGAAGGTGAGAAGATTGGGATTTTTTTCAAGAATGCTGTTCTGACTATCGATTTAGAATCACTTATATGTCGGCCAAGTTCATGAAAGAATTGTTGACTACTCATTTTTTGATTTGGAATGGTCTTGAGAACTTTTTGAATCATCGTCTCAAATTTAATGAATGAATCATAAGGGATAAGGGTACTGAATATTCTGCTCATTTCCATTTCTTTAAGTTTCTCATCACTCAAATTTTCTGAACCGTGGTAATGAGAACCTCCAGATGATTCTAATAAATCGTGACTAAGATTCGCTCCTGTTGTGACTATACAATTCACCATGTTTTTTTCAATCATTATACGAAGAATATTCCGCATGCCTCCCGGTATTAAAGCTCCTGCAAGGCCTAAGAATACGGTACAACGGTCATCTAGAATCATTTGTTCTAATAAATCTGTTGCTAATGATACTTTTCGACATGTAAATCCCCCATTCTTCATGGATGCTAATAGTTCTGTAACAGTCATGTCTGGGGAAATATCCACTTGATTCATAAGTTTAAACTTCATATGGTGCGAAATCTCCGATGGTAATGGTCGAAATATTAGTAAATGTTAATATATTCCTTTTATTAATGAATTCAAAATTTAATTAAATTAATTAATTGCTTGATACGAAAACATAAATTATTTTCAAGTTAATCCTGTGAAATACCGTGAAAAACTTAAGATTTGTGTGTCATGAACCAGAAATGTTGTGTGGAATGATTAAACGCGAGTGGCTAGAGGACGAGTCTAATTACAATTTCTTAGGAATACCTTTAGATATATCCTCCACTTATAGAAACGGAGCACGGTATGGTCCTGATGTTTTTCGAAAAATTGTTCGTTCAGAGAATTTTGAATGTGTAACGGAGGATGGATTGGATCTAAAGAACTATTATAGAATTAAAGATTGGGGAAACGTCGGTATAATCCCTACAAATCTTCGTAAAAGTATCCAATTAGTGTCTGAGGGTGTTTTAGATTTAACTCTAAGTGATAAACCGTTTTTATCGTTAGGTGGAGATCATAGTATAACAATAGGTATAGGACACGCTTTCGAAAAAGCTGGTCTACCTATCTATCTTATTTATCTCGATGCCCATCTAGATCTATATGATGAGATTATAGAAACAGACCTTTCTCATGCATGTACTTTAAAAAGATTTTCAGAAATTTCCGTTTTTCAAGGAGCTACTGTATTAGGATATCGGGATTTCACGAAAGCACAACTAAACTATGCAAAAAATAATAATATTAAGGTTATCTCTACAAATGAATTGGTCCACCAGTCCAACTTATTTCATTTTGGGCTTGAAATGGGTAAAACTCTAATTAAAAAATATAATCGTATTCATGTTTCAGTGGATCTAGATGTTTTGGACCCAAGTTTTGCTCCGGCAGTAGGAAATCCTGTTGCAGGAGGAATATCGACGAGAGATTTAATTTGGCTTCTTACAGGGATATTTCAATCTATACAAGAAAATGCAAAAATCAGTTGGGACATAGTGGAATTCAATCCTTTATACGATCAAACAGAAATCACAGCATTTGCTATCGTTAAACTTCTATTAGAAAGTTTGGGCGCTCAAATCATTAAATAATCTCATTTGGAAACAATAAATTTTTGGATAATTTCGATTGTTAATTTCGAATATACCAATTCATTTAATAAATCATATCTCGAGGATGATGTACACCACTTTTAAGCCAACATAGAGAGATAAAAACTTGTTTTGAGGGAATTTTAAGATAAAATGATTGAAATATGAAAATTAAGTGTAATACTAAAAGAGGATAATGGTGAAATACAGATGAAACGTAATCCAACGACCTTTATATCAGAAGAGATGAAAGAAATACGTGATGCAGGACGAGAGTGGGTACATCGTGTTCTAGAAGGACCTAGTGACACAGTTTGTAAGGTAGAGGGAAAAGAAGTCATTATGTTATGTTCAAACAATTATCTTGGTCTATCCAATCATCCAAAGATGAAAGAAGCAGCTATCGAAGCTGTTAAAACCCATGGAGTAGGTTCTGGTTCAGTTCGTGCGATTGCAGGAAACATGGATTTACATGAGCAATGGGAAAGAAGACTTGCGGAATTCAAAGAACAAGAAGCCGCTTTTATTACATCTGCTGGGTTCGCTGCTAATCAGGGAGTAATACAACAGCTAGCTCCTTCTGCAGATGATATTATCTTATCTGATCGGTTAAATCACGGATCTATCATTGATGGGGTCAGAACTACAAAAGCCAAAAGGGCAGTCTACGAACATTGCGATGTTGCTTCTCTTGAAGATGAGCTCTCTAATCTAGCTAAGGGGGATCCC
>JAEOTU010000293.1 GCA_016839665.1 Candidatus Hodarchaeota archaeon | reverse complement strand
TTATATTAGCATTCTTATTCATTTGAAGAACCACTATTCAGACCTTAAGGAGTTCTCATCCTAATAATTAATCTTATTATTGAATCAAAATTTGAGGAACTTATTTCTTAAGCTCCATTATATTGATCCTATTCTGGATTCTAGAGTCCTAACTTAATCCTCTCATACTATATATTATCCTCATGACTTTACATGAACTTTAGATAAGAAAGACGAAGTAAATAATGGTTGAATTTGATTTAAGATAATTGAAACACTTTGATTGTTCCCAAATCGCTAATATCTGTTCACTAATCTTGACATCCTTTGTATGTCCTGTAGCTGTTTGGTATTTCAACGCAGTATCCAAATCTTTCTCAATTGTGTCTTGAACAGCCATATTTCTTCGATAAGCAGAAGAATTAACGATTTGTTGAGAAAAGAACCTCATAGCTCTAAACTCATAATCATTTTTTTCAACTCCTGGTTGTGGGTTTGTTGACGAAATTGGGGAAGCAGAAGGGCGTGGATCTAATGTTTTAGTCCCACTTGGTTATCGATCTACAGAAGCAGATCTCCAAGTCGCTTTTGAAGAGGTTATTAAACCAATCATTTTTCAATTCAAACCACAATTTTTGGCTGTCTCAGTAGGTTTTGATGCATATGAAAGAGATCCCATCTGAGTAATAGGAGTTACGAATGACGGTTTTACAATTATCGGAGAATATATCCACCAGATCGTCTCAGAACTAAAGATTCCTTTTGCCAACTTCCTAGAAGGTGGTTACAATGTGCAATCACTTCCAAACCTACTCTCAGCATACATATCCCCATTCATTCAAAAATCTCAAGAAACAGGAATCAGCGATATCTCTCTAGCCCCTAGTCAACAAACTATTGCAACTGTTACACAATCTAAGAATCTACTTGGTGATTATTGGCAACTTTGATGTAATTAACAAGATTCCGAAGTAGGAATAGTGTTTCTCTCTCTCTTAGACCAAAAATAACGAAAGATTTCTTTTATGATCAAATTATTCCCAATGTAAGGCATACCTTAAGAGCCCTATGATGCCTCCAAACGTCTTCATTCGATTAGCGTTTTCACTTTGGGAGGATATGATAGATATTTTTCCGCGTGTTTTTTCCACCTCACGAAGCAATTGATGAACCTCTTGTGTGCTTATTTCGGTTCCCCCTCTTAACAAAGAATCTAATAAAATTAATGTCTCTATAGCTCCCGTACTGGAGATCTTTATTATCTCAGCGAATCCATACGTGACATCGTATGTTCCTTGATTAATTCTTTTAAAAAATTCATCTATCAGACGATTTTCTTCGAAAACCTGAAAATCCTTCGCAAGTTTATCTACTGCTTCCATTTGCAGGAGTTCAGATAACCCGACTCGATTGCCACCACTTAATGAACCAGCTATAATTACTATGAGATTTTCTTTGGGAAATTTCGTTTTTAAGAAGGCTGATAACTGTTCTTTAATGAATCCTGGTCCCCCCAGTACAATATTTTTGGTTTCAGGTAAAACTTGTCTATTAATGATCATAGCTATCTTATCAAAGAATGAGTGGGTCTGTTTTGAGCGAACTTTATCTTTGGTCAATTTTCGCGAAATATTAGATTTTTCATGGGCTATTACAGTGAGTCTAAAGTTATCAAGCATTCCTATGCAAACTTCTGCTTTATCAGCAGCAATTAAGCATATTTTTGGTTTCTTACTTGCTTCTTCAGCTTCTTTCAACAATTGAAGATAATATTTTGACCATTCAGGTTTGATAATGGTTACAGTCTGAGTTAGTTCTAAGTTGAGGGTATGATAAGAGCCTATCGAAACATGTTGTTCAGGACCTCTGAAGATTTTTCCTTTAACTCGCAGACGGTTGCTCACAGCGCTATCCTGAAAAGCAAAATCTTCCACTTCAATTCCGATAACCATCGTGATCCTTTGACTTTCCTCTCCAGATCTTCCCTCGCTACCGGATCGTCGAACTCTTCGACTAGTCTTAGCAATGATGTGGTCTCCAATGTTGATAACGTTAGAAAGAACATAAAGATCTGTATGAGTTTCGGGTCGTAAAACAACCCGGTTATTTTTCATATCGTGCTTCAGAACACGCATGGATATTCACTTGTTTGATTTTCTGATTGAAACAGAGTTAGAAGAGTTTTAACCCAGAAGTAATTTCTTCAACATTTTTTTGAACATGAGGCCCTATTCCTAAGGCAGTTGTTGTACCTGGCGGGAGTTGAGTTCTTCCAGCATCATCGATTCTGACTAAAACAACTCCAGTAGCCTTAAGTTTTGATTCAATTTCCAGAAGATCTTTTTCTGAAGAAACTGCTAATACTACTTTTTTCTGACCAGAAATCCACCATTTTTTAAATTCAAGAGGTTTTTCCAGTTTAGATTTGATGGCAGCTGCTACTGCTGCATGAGAAGCTTGTGCTGCAGCCTTTCCTTTGGACATATTCAAATCCTTACGGAGAATGATAACTTGTTTTAACTCTAGCTGCTTAGAATGTTGCAAAATTCTAACCACGTCTTTAAATCATCAATTTTCGGGTGTTCAATGGAACTCAAAATTGTTGACATGTCACAGTCATCTGGTCTCTTTTGAGATTGACCCTCAGTGAGGTACATGGACATCATTAACGAATTCACTAGGTGTCCAACCATGAATTCGTCTTCAGTTTAGGTCAGTATCATCACGGGTTGTATTTTAAGGCCTTCCATTAATAAACTCTTGTCAGGGGCTATTTTTCCAGTAATTTTCAGAGTGTATTGGTTCTTTTTTACTGATTAGATGACAAAAAAACAAGCAATAAACTTTCTTGACAAAGCCAATTTTTAGATAGATCGTCAATGAATAATGAGAACAGCTATGAATCAATCTAGTTCGAAAAAAGGAACTCGTTTTTCCTCGGGTGTGTGAGAATAAGAATTAAGACAAAGAGGTTGCTTATTACAATACCAATTCGTGACCTTTCGTGACCTTAATGCGACAAGGGGTAGGAAATTTGGCTTTTCCTCTACGGAGAGCATCCTTAACTAGAGACAGATGCTCTGGATAAGTCCGAACAAACAGAAGACGATCACCCTCATAAACGCGAGCAGCAACACCAATGATCTTTCCAAAAGCTTTACGCATACCATCTTGCACACGGTCCGCTCCAGCACCAGTCAGCATTTTATTCTCACGTAACTTATGATGAGGATAAACGCAGACTCTGTAATGATAGTTTTCCCGTCCGATATTCCGTGTTAAAAATCGGTTTACATGAATACGAGCCGCTTCAAGGGCGTTGTGTGAAATTTGACATCTTTCATCAGTAATCAGTGACACTTCTAACGGAAAGTCTTTTCCTGGAGAGCCAAAATCAAAAGCTCGAATTTTGGATTCTGGACCACCCTTAATAAATTTTTTCCGCGTGTATGGTGGTCTGTCGATACGAGTATAGCAGTATGCCGGTCTTTTGCCCATGGAATTTCAACTCATCTAATCGTTCTTCATCTTTCAACCGAATTTCCGTGATTATCAAAGAAATAAAAACGAAAACCTCTATTTTAGGCTTCATCCCTCTAGGCATTTAAAACTTATTTAGCTCTTCTTGTAAGGAAACTGTTTCTTTACATCGTTATGTTTAAATCAGTCTACATCAATCTGTAAATAGTATTGAACTCCCAACTAAAATTACATAAGTGGGATAAAAAATGGTAGAGATTCCAAATTCATCTATTGATCGTATTATTCGGAAAGGTGGAGCGAAAAGAGTAGCTAAATCTGCAATATTAGTATTACAAAAGGAATTGGAAGAATATGGCATTGAAATTGCTAGATCAGCATGGGAGCTAGCTTCTTATGCTGGTAAAAAGACATTGGAAGATAAAGACGTTGTACTAGCTTTACGTAAGCAGAAATTGGGCGAATTGCAAATCTAAATGTCTTTGCTATCTACCCATAAATTAAAATTCTCGGAATCTTAGTCTTGTTACGGCAAGCAAAATGAATAAACTCTTGTCCTGCAGGTTTATTCAAAAATATATTCATATTAAAGAAGCATTACCAGTATAGA
>JAEOTU010000292.1 GCA_016839665.1 Candidatus Hodarchaeota archaeon | reverse complement strand
TCATTCAACTTGGACTCAAATTAATCCGGTGGGAGAGAGATTTCGAATATAATCTTTTAATAACTGGGGTTGTATTCATACTAGTAACCATTCCTTTCTTTCTAGCAGGTTTTCCTCTAGTTTACCCTTTTCTCCCATAGAAATAAAGAATAAAATTTTTTTAAGTTTTTAATAAAATTAATATTTCTTTAAATTGTTGGAAAAGGTCAAGAATTTCTTTTGGTGATAGATTGATTGGTTGATTGTCATGAAATTCGAGTTTGTCAAGTTCTTTTCTAAACAATTTTCGATGATCCCGTGGAAACTGCTTTATATAAACCTGAAGGTTATTTCTTACCTTTTTATGTTTCCGACAGAATAAATGAGTAAGAAAACTGAAGAAATCTTTTCCTTTTACTTCCTCAGGAGGTTCTAACTTGGTACCACGAACCAAACAAGAATGAACATGAGGCCTTGGAGTAAAGAAGTGGGGTGGAAAGGTTTTAATGATCTCAAATTTGAAAAAAAATGAAGAAAAGACTGAAATTCGGCTATAATTTGGATCGCCAGGTTTTGCACACAAATGATATGCAAATTCTCTCTGTAAGGTAACAACAATGGTTTCAGGTCGCTGTTCGATTTGAGTCATTTTTTTTATGAAAGGAGATGATATTCCATAAGGAAGATTAGAAATAAGTTTTTGATGTACTGGAATATCGAGCTTTAAAAAATCCCCTGAAATGACTTTTAGTTTCTCACCATATTCAAAAAATTCTTTTGTAATGATAGAAGAGAGAATAGGATCAAGTTCATAAGAAAAAACTTTCTGACAATTCTGAAGAAGGAAATATGTTAAAGTTCCAATTCCCCCACCTACTTCAACGATTCTATCCTCCTTATTTAATGCTGCTTCCGAAAGAATGTCATCAATAACTACTTTTTTTACAACAAAATTCTGTCCCCATGATTTTTTGGGGGAAATTGCATAATTTTGAATAAGAGCTGTTGTGTACTGCTTTAAATTCCCGTTTGCTAGTAAGTGGAGAAAACTCAATCTCAATCATACGACTAGGTTTTTAAAATTGATATAAATCTATTCAATTTTATTTACATGAGGTCATCAACTAGCTCGTTACCGCAATTAGTCTCCATCATGTGGGATGTAACCCAACAGTCTCTATCCTGTCAGCTTCAATAGCATTCAGGAATGCTTTTTTCAGAATATCATATGCACCATTCACATCGGCATTAATAAGAGTGCCTTTGTGGGATTTGAATAATCCTCTAGTAATTCTTTTCCCTTGATATATGTCGTGGTGTTCGATTGGTTCTCCACCCAAGAAAGAACAATTACTGGAGTGGCTTTCCTCTTGTTTATTGACCGTTATTCCCTGTTTCATTCATCTTACGACTTTTTTGGTGAACAAAAAGTATTTTTGTGAACTCTCAAGTTCCATTAGAATACGACTAGAAAACAATGACATTGGATCCGAAATACCCGTTCTTCTAGTGAAATCAATAAAAGAGGTAAAAGAAGCTTTTTTCCTAGCTTCTAAAATTGCCCACATCCTTTTCTGCCCTATCCCAGGTAATAACTGAAGCTGATGCATTTGAGTTGTAAGAGGATGAGCTTGATTGAGGAATGACACATAACGTGACTCGAATGTATCAACAATCTGATTGATTATGCTAGGAAGAACCTCCAAAGCTGAATGTGAAAGTTGACTATATCGAATTTGATTTAATCTTAGAATATTCCTATTCTTTGTGTTAAGCATTAAGCTATCTTTAATAGAAAGTTTTAATCCAACAATCAAAAAAATATCAAAAAATTGGAAACTGTCAACTGTGACGACAACTGCCTGTGGATTATAGTCTTCAGAAGGTCTACGACTCAATGATTTTCCTTGGGGATAAAAATCTATTACAATACTCTCTCCTCTGTCAACAAATCTTGGTTTCAGTTTCCTATTTCTACGTTTTTGTTGTTGATCTCGTTTTTTCATAAATTATATTCCTCAAATAATTGAGAGTGTTAATTAGTTTAATCATATAATTATGCTCGTAAAGAAAATTATTCTTAATATTTTAACCTTAATGTTAATGGATTATTTTACAGGTAACTTCAAATAATTTTTCTAAAATTATTTCTTGTCTTATAAACTCTAGGTTCAAAAAAGGAGGGACACGAGGATCAAAATATCATAATTTGTTGGAGGAACTGTCATGTTGAGTACCTGACGTTTTCCCAAGAGAAAAAATTTACTGTTGGATAGCAAGAGTAGAGTTGCTATCAGCAGCACTATAATCTCCCTTTAATAAAATTGGGGCTTCTTGGTGACCTTTAATATTGGATGATGACTTTCATTCAAGACTCTCTTTCTGTAATTTACTTAGATATAAGCAAATGAGGTTTACTTTCGGTGGAAATTTTGAAACCTGGATGTTTAGAATGTGGTGGAAATCTCATTCAGACTGAATCTGATGTTGTTTGTATGAACTGTGGATTGGTTGCAAATAAAATTTACGAAAAACCAACAATTCAGCTGATAAAAGCAGAAAAAAGT
>JAEOTU010000291.1 GCA_016839665.1 Candidatus Hodarchaeota archaeon | reverse complement strand
ATAAAAATAGTGATGGAATCAACCAACAGCTACTGGCTTCCGATTTATCGGTTACTACATAACGAATTTGACTGTTATGTGATTAACGCGTACCAACGGAAAGTACTCGGCAAACATAAGACAGATACTCGTGATGCGGAAGATCTCGCTCGCTGGGGTTTGCTAGATGTTGTTAGCGCGTCGTACGTTCCCTCTCTGGAAATCCATGAATTAAGACAGCTGGTGCGCACTAGAACCACTGTACTCCAGAATCGAACGGCTGTTATCAGTCAGCTCAAAGCTTTACTGGAAGGACAGTGTCCTGGCCTCACGAGCGCTTTAAAAAACCTTGAAGGCAAGTATACACAAACATATCTCCGTGATTGGCGTAGGACGCCCTCTCAAACATCTTTCACAAAGTGGATTAACTTACAATCTCACACCAGTACTCGAAAAGCACTTCTTAGACGAAAAATAGTCCTGTCTTACTGGTGGGAACGGCCTTTATCCCCATCCATTCAAAGTTTAGTGGATCTTCATCTTAGACAATATGAATTTTACAGTCAAGAAGTAAAAAATTTAGATGATCTCATTCACGATGCGGTTAACAACTCTGGTCTTCAAGAAACTGTGAATCTCATGCAATCTATACCTGGGCTGGGATTCATTACTTGTACTACCGTTGCATGTGAACTAGGTTCTTCCAGTAGATTTAAAACAGGTCGTGAGGCCGCAGCGAGCTGTGGCTTAACTCCTCGACTCCGTGGATCTGCAGGTCGCATTCGAGCAGGACGGATAACCAAACATGGTCCAAGTAGTGTACGAAGAGCTCTTTATATTACCTATAAAACAGTAATTCAACGCTCACCTCGGCATCAGGAGTTTTTCCAGCGAATCAAAAGTCGACGAGGAGGGATGATCGCATTAATCGCTCTGTGTCGTAAATTAGTCGAGTTATGTTGGAAACTCTGGCATACGAATACAACCTATCGATGTCATGTAACTAGTTGAGTTTTTAAAGAAGATTTAGCTATTAGAGAGTGATCCTTTGAGCAGAGCATCTTTTTTGGCGATTTGTTGCGATTTAAGAAAAAAAAGAAAGAAGAGAGGGAGGGCTATTTTATCCTTTTTTGGGTACCCAGTATTTCTTATATGAATATGTTCCAATGATTTCCATGAAGATAATGATTGCAAGTAATAAAGCGACTAAACTTACTAATTGATTATTACTTAACTGTTTAACAAAAATTCCCACGAATGCCCAAACTGGAACAAGACCATATGCGTAATCTTCACGAGTTACGACAATAATAGAAGCAATAAGGGTAGCTACAAGTAGAACGATCACTGTCCAAATTTCTGGGAGGATACCCAAGCCATCCCAATTTATCGATACTAATAAAGCTGTGACATTAGCAACTGTTGCAACAGTAATCCAGCCAAGATAGACACTGAAAGGGACATGGAATGCAATTTTTTCTTTAAGAGGGATTTCATTTTTGCCAATGTTCAATCGCACATAGATTAGCACTAGTGAAACCAATATCATCAGCATCATAAATAATGAAAGTAAGACAATTTCATAGTGCCAAAGTACGATCCATAATAAATTAGCTAAATTGCTTATTATGAAGAATATTGATATTTGCTCTAAGTATCCTTTGTCTCGATATTCTGGAAGATATTGAAATACTGCGAAAACTATTAGGAGTATATATATGACTCCCCATATCGAGAATACGTACCCTGAAGGGACAAAAAGATTTGGATATATATCTGAAAGCTCCCCAGTCGTTTTTCCATTAATCGGAAGGGCATTGGCTAAACCATTCATAATAAGTGTTAGAATTAAGCTTAGTATATTCCCATAAATTAAAAATTGTTGATTTTCTATGAATTTTCTAGTTATAATATTCGTTATTATATTCTGTAAGCTCATTTTTTGACCTCAATTTTATGCTGATGGATTTTTTTCTACTAATTCTGATGATTTGAATCCACATTTACTACAAAGAGCTGTTCCCTCTTGAAGTTGGACTCCACAATTCAAACATGGACTCAATATTATTGCTTTTTTAGAAATAAAAGCGATCCTCATCGCTATCAAGATACCAAGGAGTAGTATAACGGTTCCTATATAGTAAGGAATTGCCTCGTTGAGCTCAAAGAGTGCAGTTCCCACTAGAGGACCTATTATTCGCATAAAAGAACCTAAACCTTGATTAAATCCTAATACTACCCCACTGTCTCTTTGAGAAACATTTTTTGATAAATACGCGCTCAGATTCGGATTTGCTATTGAAGAACCAAATGCGAGTGGTATAATCCAAATAACCATATCGGAGAATGATCTAACTGTACTTAATCCATAAAAGCCTAAAGCTAAGAAAAGTAGACCAGCAACTATTAAGGTTGTATCCGAAAATCTATTTGTTAAAGGACGGATTAAACCCGCTTGAGTGAATACCACTACTAGCCCTACAATGAAGAATAGCACTCCACTTGAAGTTTCATCCAATCCAAAGCGAACTTTCCCAAGTAGTGCTAATGTAGATTGCATTTTTGAGAAAGCAAGAGAGATCCCTGCGAACAATAGAACAGTCAAATAAATCTGTGGATTAGAAACAATTAAATTAATAATACTTGTTTCTTTTGGTTTTTCGGCTTTGACTAGACTTTTTTGTTCCTTAACTTCTTCAGTTAATGATTCAGGGAGATACTTGATCGCAGCAATTAAGTTTATGATAGCTAAACCAGTCGCAAATGCAGCTGGTAATAGATATCCTCCAAAAGCTGATAATATTCCACCAATCCCTGGGCCTAAAGCAAAACCCAGTCCAAACGCCGCCCCCAAAAGTCCAAATCCTTTAGCTCTATCTTTCCCAGTAGTTGTATCCGCGATATATGCTTGACTCGTTGGAAGAGTAGCGGCAGTAAACAACCCTCCAACAATTCGTGCAATAAAAAGCATTAGGAGTGAATCTGCAAAAATTAATGCTGTCAGAGTCAATAAGGATAATCCAATGATTGTTCCAATCAATCCAATTAGGATCACTGGTCTTCTGCCTTTAGAGTCAGAGACTTTTCCCCAAAATGGTGCAAAAACAAAGCTCATTAATGAATAAGCACTTGCTAGTACTCCATACACAAATGGACTAGCTCCCGCTTTCAATGCCCAAAAGGGAAGTAGGGGAATGATTATGCCAAATTCTAGTAAATCAATAAATGTAGTTAAGAATAAAACTGCAATCGCTCTGTTTTGAGATTTTTGATCCATTTTCTTTCCTTCCCAACTTAATATCTTTTCTGTTTTCTTAAAAATGCATTAAAGAATTGTTCTAAATCTTCGGAATTTATAACAACATTGTTGGCTTCTGGGAATAGATTTCTATCATCTTCCTTTATTCCCTGCCCTCCAATAGCTATCTTGACCTTTTCACCATATTTATTGCGTAGACTTAGTAATGCTCTTTTCAGTGTTCCTTTATAGATTTCTTGGGTAATGCTTAGAAAAATCCATTTGGGAATAGTCCTAAGATATGTTATGTACCGAATCAAAGACTCAATCGGTAGAGGTTTTCCAAGATTGATTACTTGATAATCATAATCAGTGAGAATTAATTCTAAAGAGAGTAAAGCTAGTGTATGAAATTCGCTTTCTACTGGCATGATGAGAATAAGCTCACCCTGGTTATTGTTTCTTTCAGAAATTAACTCAATGAGTACTTTTTCAACTCTTTGAGTGATTATATGCTCGTCTCCAGTCGATAATTGATTTATTTCCCATTTGTCACCAACTTCAATCATTAAAGGAGTTACATACTTTGAAACGAAATCGAATGAATTCTTAGATAACGTAACAATCTTCTTTCTATATGTGATCTGATCAAATTCTTTTGATCTAAGATATTCGATATGTTCCTCACAATCGAAGTCAAGAAAAGTAGTTTCTCTTAGACTAGCGTCCTCTTCTGGTGAAATGGCTTCTAACTTCTCATAGATTTCATCTGGATGTTGATATTGTTGAGTAATTTGATCCCCTTTGTTCCAAATAACCGTATATCTACCTTTTTTTAAAGGACGACGATCAATTTCGATCAGGCCTTTCAATTCCAGCTCTTTAATTGAATTAGAAATGGTGTTTTTTTTCAAATAATAGAGATCACTGATTTCCGCAACAGGAATTTCATTTCCTCTATTTCTCCGAAGGTGTTCTAGAATTAAATCTGCAGAAGATTTACCCCATAAAGTCTTTACTAAAGAAATTTCTTGACTATTCTGAGAATCTTTTCGACTAATCAGCTTCTTCTCTTCCATTTCTTGAAGAAGATGATCTAATTCGTTTTCTGGTAAATCCAATTTCTTACTCAATTGGGAAGCTAGAATGGTTTTTCCTCTGTTCTTTCTCAAATATCCGATAATCTTTTTTTCAAATTTCGCCACTTAAACCGCTTCACTTCTCTCAGTTGCTCTCATATAATAGTCTATGTTTCTGAATGTAGTTTGTAACACCACAATACCAGCATCTTTGGAAGCTATTACCAAGAAGCTTTTCAAGAGCTTCTTTATCGTCTTTTAATGAAGATATGAGAATTTTTATTTGTTCATCCAGTTTCCTTACACCTCAAGAATTTCATGAAGTAATTATAATTTTCTGAAGAATTGAAGTCTGACCTTAGTAGCAATGAAGATCTTACGAAATTTAGAAACTATAGCTCTTTGACTTAAAATTTGATATTGTCGTCGTTTAATCTCGTTTAGAATTTCTCCATACACACTAGAGGCGACTTTTACGGTATATGCAGCTGCAGGAGGTAATTCTTCAATCCCCAGATCAGCACTATGATAATAACCTTTTGCTCGTCGAGATTCATATCGAATAAGCTCCTTCAAATTCTCATCAACGGTATTCGAGACGAGGTCATACCTCGTCACACCATATATCTGCCTTGTCAATAATGGTAAGTAGACTCTACCTCTTTCATAATCCTCTTTGATATCCCGAAGAATGTTAGTCAATTGCATAGCTTTACCTAGATCAGCGGCTCTAGCAAGTGTGCGAGGTGCTGGATTATCTAAAAAGATATGAGTCATCATTAAACCAACAGTGCTTGCAACACGATACATGTATAAATCTAGTTCCTCATCAGTGGTATACTCTTGTTTGACTAGATCCATTCGTACACCTTCGATCAATTCATGCATGAATTTTACTGGGATTTTGTGCCTTCGAATTGTATCCCCAAATGCGTGCAAAATAGGGATTGTGGAAGTATAACTCTTAGATAACTTCACAACAATCTCTTTCAATTTATCCAACTTCTCGTTAATTTCTTCAATAGTTGTACCTTCCGGAGCTTCATCAACTATATCGTCTGTCAAGCGACAAAATGCATAAAGGGCCGCCACAGACTTTCTTTGTTGATTTGGTAAAAATCTAGAAGCAAAATAAAACGATTTACTGTTAATCTCCATCCATTCTAAACATTCATCGTAACTTTGCTCAAGAGATTGTTCAGTAATTTCTTTTTTTGACA
The DNA here is from genome assembly GCA_016839665.1 of Candidatus Hodarchaeota archaeon. The sequence continues at coordinate 4,814 of JAEOTU010000291.1, read as the reverse complement.
CTGTTTCAGGAATTAAGCCATAAACAGTTTCAATTTTTGTGGAATACATTATTAATCACATATTGATAGGTTCATGAATTTATTTATACTTCATGAACAAATATTTAAATATCTTTCGAATAAGTCTATCTGAACTAATAATTGGCATTCAACAAATGCTAAATGAGTAAAATGTTAGAAAGACGTGAGAAAAATGAGTGGTCATGAAAGCAAGAATGGAAATTTAAAGAGAAAGGTTATCGTGATAGGATCAGGATTTGGTGGACTAGCTGCTGCAATTAGATTACAGGCAACAGGTCAATATCAAGTTACAATTCTTGAAAAACTAGATCAAATCGGTGGACGAGCTAGAGTATTCAAGGAAGAAGGATTCACATTTGATGCTGGACCAACTGTAATAACCGCTCCATTTATTTTTAAGGAGCTTTTTGAGATTTCTAAAAGGGAAATGAACGATTATGTTACTTTTTTACCAGTTGAACCTTACTATAGGATCCACTTCCCCGATAGTACAAAATTTGATTACGCTCATCCCTCAAAGAATATTCCTCAAATCGAACAAATAAGTCCCAATGATGTTGTTGGTTACCAAAAAATGTTGAAAGCAGTCAAACCTATCTTTGAGAAGGGATTTAAAGAGCTCTCCTTCGAATCTTTTGATACTTTCATGTCAATGATGAAAGTAGCACCCTCTCTAGTGAAACTACAATCCTATCGTTCTAATTATAATTTTGTAAGTAAATATATAAAAAATGAAAACCTTCGAATTGTGTTTAGCTTCCATCCACTTTTGATCGGTGGAAATCCCTTTACCGTACCAAGTATCTATAGCTTAATTCAATACTTAGAAAAAGAGTACGGTATTTGGTTTGCAAAAGGAGGCACCACCGCACTTGTTCATGGATTAGGAAAACTCTTTTCAGACTTGGGAGGATATATAATACTCAGCAGTGAAGTCGATAACATAAAGATTAATAATGGTCAAGTCAAAGGAGTACAAACCAAAGCCGGTAAGTTCTTCAAGAGTGATATTGTAATTTCAAATGCCGATCCTGCTTTTACCTATACTAGACTTGTTGACAGAGATTGGCGTAAAAAGAATAGTGATAAGCGCTTTAAAAAGGCAAAGTACAGTATGGGATTAGTAGTAATATACTTTGGCACGAAAAAGCAATATCCTGATATGAAACATCATACAATCATCTTAGGCCCTAGATACAAGGATCTATTAAATGATATTTTCAAGAAAAAGATCTTAACCGAAGATTTTAGTAGTTATTTGCATGTACCAACTCGTACTGATCCTGATCTTGCGCCCGAAGGTCATGAGGCGTTTTATATCCTTGTTCCTGTTCCTCACCAAGATTCAGGCGTTGATTGGAACGAGATGGCTGAACCATTTAAGAAGAAGATACTGTCTTTCCTAGATAAGAATTATCTTCCAGGGCTTTTAGATAATTTAGTTATAGATAGAATTCTTACACCATTAGATTTTGAAAATGATTATAATAGTTTCAAAGGGAGTGGATTTAGTCTCGAACCAATTTTCACACAATCTGCTTGGTTTAGACCACATAACAAATCAGAAGATGTAAAGGGATTGTTTCTCGTTGGTGCTGGTACTCATCCTGGTGCTGGTTTGCCCGGTGTTATATCAAGTGCTAAAGTAACGACTGATCTAATCTTTAAGGATTATAATGGTGAATCTTTGAAGAAGAGAGCTATTGGTCAGGAACATAACTAGGTGATAAAAATGACCTATTTTCTTTTTCTGATCCTTTTTATTATAGTCCCACTTCTTATTACTATTATCTTGCATATCTATTTCGGAAAAAGGGAAATTCTGAAAGAAGATCAAGATTTTCAATTTACAAGAAAATATCAATTACTCTTATTGATACTTTTAGGAGTGATTGCGGTTTTCTATACGACTCCATGGGACAATTTTCTTGTTGCAAACAATGTATGGTTTTATGATCCCTCAAAGGTATTGGGAATTCTTTTAGGCTATGTTCCATTAGAAGAATATTTGTTTTTCATTTTTCAAACGTTTTTAATTGGAGCATATTTTATTCTACTAGATGAAATACCAGTTTTCCATAGTTCAATAGATTTTAAATCAAATAACTATATTAGAGTGATTCCTGTCATTTCATTATCAGTAATTTGGGTTATTTCATTAGTAACTTATGTGCAAAACATCCAAACGCTAATCTATCTGAATTTGATCCTTTTATGGGCAATTCCCCCTATTATTCTCCAACTGCTCTTTGGAGCTGATATATTAGCTAGTAGAATCAAGATAGTCATATTTAGCATTCTATCAGCAACATTTTACTTATCATTTGCAGATGCTATTGCGATTTTTGATGGTATCTGGACAATTACATTGAATACATCTACAGGAATTTTATTGTTTGGAGTTTTACCTATTGAAGAATTTTTCTTCTTTTTAGTAACAAACATTCTATTAATCAATACATTGACATTATTCTTTAACCAGCAGAGTTATTTTAGAATTCGACGAGTATTACATAAATTAAAAATAAATAAACGGACCTCAACACAATTAAAAACAGAGATATCAATATAAATGAGCTTTTGACTTTTGATTGCATCAGTCTGAGCAGATGCTTCTAGAAATATTTACAGAGATTATTTTACTCAAACTTAATATGCTAAAAAAGGTGAGAAAATTTGTTTACAGAGAGTATGTCAAAATACCTAGAAGAATCAAAAATTCCTATTCGAATTTCTGGCACAAAGAAGAATGGATGGCCTTTCATACTTAGTTTGTGGTATCTCTATAAGGATGGAAAATTCTATCTAGCAACTCCAGTCACAGCAAAAGTTGTTTCTTATTTACAAAATAATCCAAAATGCGCATTCGAGGTTGCAGGTGATGATCCTCCCTATTGTGGAATAAGAGGACATGCAGAAGCAAAAATTTTAGATTCTATTGGGCTTAATATATTGAAAGAGTTGTTAAAAAGATATATCGGAGATCTTGAATCCCCTTTAGCTAAAAAACTCTTATCTCGAGATATTCACGAAGTAGCAATTGAACTCAACCCAAAATCTATCTATCAATGGGATTTTACTGATCGCATGAAGAATTCTATTAAAAAAGAAAAAGTAGGATTGTGTCCATAGACTAGAGAAATAGAGACACATCAAACAAATTGGAGAGTTACAAGTCTGATTAAAAATCAATGGTATGCAGTGTTAGAGTCTAAAGAAGTAAAAACAGGGAAACCTGTTGGGGTCACCCGTATGGGTGAGAAGATGGTGTTCTGGAGGATTAAAGAAGGCAAAGTACATTGTATGATTGATAAATGCATACATCGTGGTGTTCAATTATCTAAAGGGAAGATTTTGCATGATCACTTGCAATGTCCCTTTCATGGTTTTGAATATGACAATTCAGGTCAAGTGATAAGGATTCCTGCTCAAGGTAAGAACGCCGAAGTAAGGGCTCACTTCAAACAAACAGCATATCCAACAAATGAAGCTGGAGGGTTGATTTTTATTTTCTGGGGAGATTGGCAAGACGATCCTGAAGAATTACCTCCTTCCCCAATGTTTGAAGAACTCCTGGATAAGAAATTCAAATATTATACAAAAAAGGATCATTGGTGTGTCCATTACTCTTTAGTAATTGAGAATCAGTTGGATACTGTTCATATTCCATTTGTTCATGCAAGTACTATTGGTAGAGGATTCAAAACATTAGTACACGGACCAGGATTAAAAGAATGTCAAGAAGTAGGGATTCATGAGATTCAGGTCCAACCTTACAATGTGAAAGATGATGGAAAAACCATCCCATTAAGGCCTGAGGAAGTTCCATCTGATTTAAAGACTTATTTATACTTTAGATTTCCAAATATTTGGATGAATCGAATATCTGCAAATGTAATCGTTTTCATAGCTTTTGCACCGATTGATGAGGAAAATACTTTACTCTACCTTCGTTTCTACTATAAGAAAAGATTCCTAAGATCGATTATCGGTCGGATCGGTGCTCGTGGTAATCTAGTGATAGCAGGCCAAGACAAACGAGTAGTTACAACCATACAACCGAAAAAATCTTGGCATCGGATGGATGGACAAAAACTGATTCAGGGAGATCGTCCAATTGTGCAATACAGACGTGTGAGAGATATCTTAAAAAAAAATGGAAATTAAAACGTAATAGGTGTTATTTATGATTGAAGTTTTAATATATGGATTTATATTGATTTTTATTTACTTTTTATTGTTTTATCTAATAGCATTAAGACAGGGAATATATAATACAGTAGACATTGCTTATGGTACGGGTTTTATCCTAGTATCCCTATTAGCTCTCTTTTTAAGTGATAATTTTGAGATTCTAAGGAAAATCTTAGTCACTGTTTTAATCACACTTTGGGGGATTCGAATTGCTACTTTTTTGACTTTTAGAAAATATGGAAAAGATGAGATCACAAATGAGGATAAGCGGTTTAAGATTATGAGAGACCGCTGGGAGAAAAGTGCCACATGGAAAGGTTTTGTGTTTCTTTACCTTCCCCAAGTCTTTATAGTTTTAATAGTAGCTCTTCCAGTCTTGGTAATAAATTATTATAGTAGTGCCACTGGTTTAACCTTGGTTGACTTAATAGGAGTTCTTATAGTTTTTATTGGAATTATAGGAGAAACTATCAGTGATTTTCAATTAAATCAGTTTAAAAAGAATCTCGATAATAAAGGAAAGGTTTATACTGGTGGTTTATGGAAATATTCTCAACATCCCAATTATTTCTTTGAAATAGTCACTTGGTGGGGATTTT
>JAEOTU010000290.1 GCA_016839665.1 Candidatus Hodarchaeota archaeon | reverse complement strand
CTACTGAAAGGTTCGTAGTCGGAATGAGATTCTGTCACAATTGTGGGGAAAAGGTTGTTCCCCAAGCAAAATTTTGCAACTCGTGCGGAACAATGTTATCTAATTTGTCAGAATGATTTCTCTCCATGTAACGGAAGATTTAGTTATAACTCATTTTAGAATACGGATTTTTGACTAAATAAAGGCTGTTTTGATCAAGTTCACAAGTCATTTTTTTCTCTTAGTAACGAACAAAGCCACACAAATCAGTAAGTTAATGACTACAACCATCTCAAAACCAGAGCTCGCTGATGTAGTTGAAGATAAACCTTTTTCTAAGCTTGTGACTATACTGCTACTGCTGGTGGTGCTACCACTACTACTGCTGCTCGTCTGGTTTAATGGTTCAAATACAGAAATAGATTCTAGTACATTTCCATTAAAGTCGAATAGAGCTAGATTCTCCCAAGAAGATCCGAAATTAGTTGTTGAGATCCGCTCAGGTGCCCAATAAAAGAACCCGATACCCTTGGATGATGGCACCTCACTAATTATCTTTTTAAGATCGAGTAAATATTGTTTTTGTCCTTGTACTGTTGCTGGGTACCCTGTGAGAAGTTGTCCTTCTAAACCAACAATATTATTGGTTGTATCAAACCAATTAAGAGTCCAGGGATAAGCTGTCTCAACAACGCATATCTCCTTATTGTATCGTAATGCTAGATCTCTAAGATTCTCTTTCAAATCTTCAAGGCTTCCGTGCCACCATGGATAAAAGGATTGGCCAATCACATCAAAAGAGACATTTTTTGCTAAAATATTATCGAAGAACCATCTACTACCGACATTATAACCTCCTCGATCAATATGCAGCATGATCTTGACAGATTCTCCTTCTAGACCATCTTGGACCCCTGTGATTCCAGCTTTCAGAAGTTCTGTAAATTGATGCCATTGAGTTTCATTGTCATAATCACCACACACTCTACCAGTGTTCCATAAGAATCCACATGTAATTTCATTACCAATTTGAACCATATCTGGTGTGGTGCCCTGATTCTTCAAGTCTGTTATAACTTCATACGTATAATTATAAACAGCCTGCTTTAATTCGAGATAAGATAACATATTCCAGCTAGAGGGTTTGTTTTGATTTCCAGGATCAGCCCAGCCATCCGAATAGTGAAAATCTAACAAAAATTGGAATCCTTTACTATTCAGCCTCTTAGCTAGGTCTAAAGTTTCGCTTTTTGAACAATATCCGCTAATGGGATCATTCCAAATTCTCAATCGAATTGAGTTGACACCATGGGTTTTAAGAATCTGTAAAAGATCCTCTTCACTTCCATTGTCATAGAATTTTCCATTATTATCTTCGATTTGCGGTAAAAACGAGATATCAGCCCCTCTGATTGATAACTCTGGAATTAAACTCGAATTTAACTCATTAGTAAAACCAGTGACATTTAATGAGCAAGAAAAAATTAACAATCCACAAATGATTATTGAATTCATACTCAAGTAGAATGTTAAAACACTTTATTAAGCATTATTACAGATTTAACTTGTATATAAAATCAGGTTTCTTTTCAAGTTTTAATTTTCATTCTCTTAAACCTAATAAATCGTTTTCTCCTAGCCAGTTTGCAATTTCTTCACAAATCCGATCAAGATTATAATCTGAAACATTCACATTCACATGAGGGAGAAGCGATTTGATAGTGTCTCTGAACTGCCATTACTCGCTTTTAAAGAAGCTCAGATTATCATATTGGCTTGGATTGCCAGAGATAGTAAATCGCTCTTCTCCAGCTTTAAAGAAACTTTCAGGAGAACGTTCACATAAAATTATACAAAAACCAAGTGATTTTAATCTTTTCTCAAACCATGAGAAATCATAATAGCAATTTTTTTGTGATTGGTAAACAATTGTACTGATATGAATCAGTTAACAATCTTTAACCAACATATTTGGTACGGTTTTAGTATCATTTCGAGTATTCTGTTTGGTTGAGTGAGCTTGTAATCACCATCAGTAATGATATCTTTGAATTTAACATTTGGTTCGAGGTTTAATTTGTCTATACCCACCTTAATAATCTGATTTTCGTTAGAAACGTTAATTAACGAGATTAACTTGTCAGAACCGCTAGAAGACGTTAACAAAACAGATACAACCGCTTCATTTAGAGGACAAGTTAAAATCTGGCCCCTCAGATCGAAAGCTTTTTCTGTTTTCCGAAAAGCAATTAACTCTTTCATTCTTGAGAAAACTTTGTACATCAGAGAATTTTTGTTCTTTAATTCAATATTCAACATATTTCCATCAAGGATTTGTCTATTAACGGTTCTATTTTCGTCTAGGTCACCCTCATAATTGGGAATGCCTAGTAGACCGTTAATATAAATTGATGGGACACCTTTAAGCGTCAACCCAAGAGCAAGGACAGCTAAATATCGGTCAATTTGTAGGTTCAATGGTTCTTTAGCTTTATGTGAATTAATAAAATTCCAGGGAGTCGCACATAATTCGTAGATGATTTTTTGACCACCTGGTAGTATTGCATAGTTAGGAAGCGCTCCGTGCTCTTCAACTAGAATATCTTGTAATTTTTTCTTCTCAATTTCAGGAAGCCAGCTACCGATAGGTTTCATACCCATCCCGTCGTGTGTCCCTAAAACACTAACAAATAATTTTCCTTCAGCATCCGCTAGTGAAGGTAGCCAATTCATGTAGTATTTGGCTGAGTCAGTAAGGATTGCATGAACCGCAAGGGGAAAATGCGTAAAAAGATAAATCATATCCGCTTCTTCTTGCTCCTTGGTGCCAAGATACTGTAAGGTCTTTTCTTGAGGTTCATTTACCTCAGCAATCAAGACAAATGAATGATTAAGAATTTGGAAAATAACAGAAAAAAGTTGAATGATAGCATGAGCTTCGGGTAGATGAAGACAAGAAGTACCAATCTTTTTCCAAAGATAACCGATTGCATCAAGTCGAAGCCAACGGGCTCCTTTGGAAATATAAAACAACATTAGCTTAATGAACTCTAAGAAAACTTTGGGATTAGCATAATTAAAATCAACTTGTCTAGTAGCAACAGTTCCATCGAGATTATCTGGCCGGCTAAAAGTTGTCCAAACCCATCCGGAATTCGCGATGGATACATTTTCATTCGATGGTTTATCGAATGTTGCCCATTTCTTTTTGTCCCCTTCAGAAAGTACAAAATATTGAGTTAAAACTGGTGAGGGCCGTGCTCGAGTGATTTTAAGTAAATCATCTTGAGAAGGTTTGGATTCATCAGTGTATGATATTACAAACTCTTTGAATTCTGGATCACCAGTCAAAGCTTTCTGAACGATAGGATTATCAATAGAACCATGATTAATCACGCAATCAACCATGAGATTATCAAAAATTTCACTCAAAGCGGTGAAATCTTTCCAGCTCCCATTCCTAGGATCGACCCCATAATAATTCAAAACAGAAAAGCCTCGATCTGTGTCCCATGGATAAAAAGGTAGAACATGAACACCATTGATTTCTCCTCTGATGAAGGAATTTGAGAAGCGATAAAGTGCATGTAAGGGTGTTCCTTGTTTCACTTTGATCGAATCTGCATATGTGTTGAGAATTATGTCCCAATGTCCAAATTTCTCTTCATTTTTCTCAAAAGGGTCTTGTTGAAGGAGATTTTCGTTGAAATCGAATATTAATCTTTTTACTTCATTAAGAACTGCGTCAGCTCGGTCTCCATATAGAAATCTTAATTTTTCAATGATTCTATTCTCTCTATCTCCTTGG
>JAEOTU010000289.1 GCA_016839665.1 Candidatus Hodarchaeota archaeon | reverse complement strand
GTATGATTCGCATTCTAGCAGGATAATCTAACAGAATGGCTCGATGCACTCTTTCATGTTGCCACCACAAGCTATCAGGATTATACTCATTGGTAGGAATCTGACCGATATCAGGTAATCCTGATTCGATAAACACAGGTTTGAAAAGGGAGGTACAAGGAGCAGCTGTTCCTGTAACCCAATGAACTTGAATTTCAGGCGTTAGATGTGAAACTAACGACCCTGTTGTCTGAGATATTACAAAAATTGGTTTGCAGTGAATACAAATGTCATTAAAAGAGCCTTTAGAGGGATTCCATTTATTAGACTCCCCCTTGATGTTATGGGTTCGAAGAATATTCATCATAAGGGTGGTATCAATACTTCCTTGTCTCTCCATTAGTATACGAGTAGTTGATCGGTGTCGATTTAGCCCCTTTGCCCCCCATGTTCTTATATCAGTAATCCCAGAGGTGAAAGCTTTAGCAAAATGAAAATCATTACGAGACTTGCAGTAACCCTTTTTCACAGCATGATTGATAGCGTCTGGATGAATTCGATCAAATTCTTCTCCAATTGTTAATGCGTTTGAAATTGTTCGGATGTCCTTTACCTTCTCAGCACACCAAAATCGGTCTGCTGTCTCCAGAACCCATGCATCATGGAGATCGGCTATGAGCCAAGAGTTGTGATAGGTCGTCTTTTTTTCTCCAGGATCTGAACAATTACCACCCTGCCCATATTTTTCCAATAGGTCTATAATTATATCAAGTGCTTGCACAGCAGATTTCGATCGTTCAAGCGCAATACGAATAAAGTCCATCCCAAGAAGACCCTCATCTTGTTCTGGTTCTTTTGTAAAAACGGCTTCATTACCAATGGTGACTCCAAATTCATTAGACCCCATCTCACAACCAAAAAGCCAGTAGGGAGCTGACAGGAGAATGGCAAAGGTTTCCTCAACTTGAGGTATTTCTTTATATGTCGTTGTCACTACATCTTTATCTGGATCATGGTTTTGTTGAGGAAAATATAGAAGAGCCTGCCCTTCATTTGGCATACGATCGGAATTTTTTGCTAGAATCACGCTCCCATCAGCGGTACTATTTCCTAAAGCCACTAAAGTATCACACAATATACCTCACCAATTTGGATTTTCTCTAATGAGAATTATTTTCAATTCTAATTAGCTGTTTTGATTTTATTACTATTAAGTCACGTATTCAGCACTTTCATGAGAAGCGTTTTTATTACTTGTGAATAAGATAAGCAATCACCAAAATATGAAAGACTAGGTGAATGAAATGGAGACAGAAAGAACAATTTCATTACTCGTCCAACTTATCCAGAATAAGTGCGTAAATCCACCTGGCAATGAAATGACATCTATTAAAACCATCCAAAAGTATCTACAAGAACATGATATTGAAAGTCAGGTTTTTGAGTCAGCTCCTAATAGAGGGAATTTAGTAGCCCGTATCCCTGGAACGGAAAATGGGCCTAAATTGATGTTTGGTCCCTCTCATGTCGATGTGGTACCAGTGGAAAATCCTGATGATTGGGAGGTCGAGCCATTTTCGGGTGTCGTCAAAGATGAGTATATTTGGGGACGTGGTGCGCTTGATATGCTCTATATTGTCGTGACCCAAATACAGGCATTTATTAAACTATATCAGGAGAATTTCAAACCCAAAGGTGATTTAATATTATTAATAGTCGCTGACGAAGAAGCAGGAGGGATTTACGGTGCCGAATGGATGCTGAAAAACCATCCTGACTTAGTTCAGACTGATTATTTAGTAACAGAGGCCGGAGGACTATTTCTTGCACCTGGAAAATTTGCTTGCATGGTTGGAGAAAAAGGAGGAGCTTGGAAACGAATCTCCTTTAAGGGCACCCCTGGTCACGGATCTATGCCCTATGGTTCAGATAATGCTGCTGCTAAAGCTGCTCAAGCTATTACACAGATCTCAAGCTATGGTGATTCAAAAATTCCTATAACGACTGAATATCTAGGGTATTTAGCTGAAGGTCTGGGTTTAGGATTTGTGCAACGTTTTATGTTGACCAATAAAAGGTTTTTACCTTTTTCTCTGAAGAATCTTAAAAAACGAGATCCTCAGATGGCTAGAGTGATCCATGGTCTCAGTAGAATGACAATATCACCCAATATCGTGCATGGTGGCACTAAAGTGAATATAATACCAGCAAAAGCGTATATTGACGTTGATATTCGAACGTTGCCGAAACAAGATGATGAATATGTTATTGATCACTTAAAGAAAGCCCTTGGACCGTTAGCGAAGGAAGCTACAATAGAAGCTTTAACAGCTGAAGAGGGGGGTTTTACATCTTATGGTAATGCTAGTGCTGTTTCCTCCGAATTTGTTGATGCAATGGAAAAAGCTGTTCAAATGGAAGTGCCTGGTAGCACACTGGTTCCTTTTATAATGCCTGCTGTATCTGATTGTCGTTTCTTTCGTGAACGTGGGATTCAAGCTTACGGATTTTCCTTATTTGACCCTGAAACACCAATGAGTCATCTTTCACAACTAGCTCATGGAACTGATGAACGTGTAAGCATTAAAACAATAGATTTATCCCAGAAAGCATATTATAATCTCGCAAAAATCTTCCTGGAGAAATAGAATTTATCACGGAATCATCATGAAAAAACTGAAATGTGTCTTCATTGACATGGTTGATGATCGATGGAGGAGAACATTAGATAATGAGGAGAATATTCCTACTCATACAACTTTCATGGAGTATCCATTCAATCGAGAAATTGGTAGTCGTGTTAATCAACTTTTCGGTTGGACAACCGATTTGTTAACAATCATGAATGATGTGGAAGTTGAAATTAGTGTTCATATTATTACAATCGATTATCTGCGAAGACACGGTGTTACTCAGCACTTTTATTCTCCCCACGGGCCAAAATTTGATGATAAATATTCCTACTTGCATGGTGCAAATCTTCTTACCTTTGAGGGTTACAATAGAGTTCACTTAATATATTCAATAAAGAGAATAACTCGTATTATTGAATCAAAGCGAATTATTACATCTACAAGATTGGAAAGTATGGATGGGCACAGACCGAAGAGAGGAGTCAACAAATTTTTTCCTGTACCTGTTGATCGTCCTAGGATTGGGATATTGACCCCAACAAGAAATCTAAACTCAGCCTGGGTCACTCGGTTGAAAGAGAAATCAAACTTCATTATGGTTTCCGACGATATTCGAGATCTAATTCCAGATGTGCATCCTGATGCTTTCGTTGACTACTCACTCTCGAGAAATTATCACTACACTCTTGATGATTATATTTTGCCTCTCAACTCGCTTCTTAAAGCTGTTTAATTCGTACATTCCCAATTGGAGAAAGACAGGGGATTTCATTATGAATGGAAAATTTGAGAAAACTTATCCATTTTTTTGATGATTTCCTTGAGTATTCGTTGAATCTTGGAAAGGATTATCATGTGTTTCTAGAGAATTGAATTTCTTCGCCTTTTCCTAAGTAAAGCAATTCCTAGAAAAATTGGAAGTATTATAAAGATTTCAAAACCCGGAACTGGTTGAGCTTTACCAACTGTGATATCTATAGATAAAGTATCAGATGTGGGGAAAGAATCTAGCTCAACTTCTGCATCAATCGCAAATACAGAATTTCCCCCTGCCTTAAGATCAATAGCGATATTTGTAACAGTTAAACCATATATTGCTTCCACTACTACCAAGTCTCCTTTTTTAGCACTATCCTCAATACTCAAGCTGAAAGTTTTTGTACCAGCAGTACGATGAGTACTCATGTTATTACTTGAAAACTTTCCGTATCCACTACTTACCACATGAACTGAAACACCTAATTCAACTTCAAGATAAATGCCAACCTTACCAACAAGCGGAATATCCTGAGCTGCTCCAGGAATCGGTATGGAGTATGTACCAGTCGCAGCACCTAATTCAATTGTATAGGTTCCTTCTAAATCAGAGAATGTTCCTAAATCATCTAATCTTATCGTTACAGAGCTGGTTCCTTCCTCAATCTGGCTAGTTATCGTGACCGTATCCCCTGGATCAATATTATACATTGGGTCATGATTTAAAGTTGCTTCCGTATTAACGTCAAAATTAATTGAACCAGCGTCTCCCAAGTCGATTGGAATTTGCCAAGAAACATCTCCTCCATCTTTTGACTTGCCAGTTGGTGTTGCAGAGTAAAATGGAGTGGAACTAGTTCCAGAACTGGGAGAGGAAGATATTCCAGATGTAGTCGACGGTTTTGTGGTAGTAAAGGTCGTTCCAGATGTTAAGGTAGTTGTTGTAGTAGTAATTATCGCAGGAAAAACTCCAATATTACATGTGTCCACTACCCAATTTCCAAAGATATCAAGCACATAAACAGTTATTTCATATGATCCTACATTAAAATCATTTAGATTGAATCCAAAAGAAGATCCATTCCAAAGTCCTTGGAATATAGTTGACATATGATTATTATTTACAATGAAAATCAAAAATCCAAGATTGGCATCAGTAGCTGTCCAATTAAGCCACTCAACTGTTGATTCACCCTCGTTAAAGGTATGATCGGACTGAATACTTGTTATTGGTTTGATTGTTTCGTATGGAGAATTCATCAAAGGAAAATAATCATAATATGACCCTTCGATTGGAAGCGCAGTGTCACCAATACCGTCTCCATTGTTATCTTGTCCAAAATAATCATCCCAATAGTTCCCTCGTGTCGCGTTGTTCCAACTGTTAGAATTTGGAGATGAGGCGTGATTGGTATTATTAACAAACATATTACAAAAGATCAAGTTATCTGTACTCGCTGAATCAAAAGACATTGCCCTAAAATTATCAGCAATATAATTACCCGTGAAAATGTTAGAATCACTAAACAAGCAATTAAATCCATCATCCTTTGAAGAAATGTTGTTAGCAACAAAGTAGTTATTATAAGAATTTTTTTGGAGAAAAAAGCTTGTTCCAGTATAAGCTTCAATAGAATTCAGAATAAAGGAATTATCTTTAATTGAACGGGAATCAGTATAATAGCTATAAAGGGAAATTCCATAGTTCTTTGCACTAATTGTATTTTTAAAAATAAGGTTTGAGGAGCAGGAAGAGTCATAACTATATGTGTATAAAGCAACACCTCTTTCATAGGCATAAATCTTGTTTTCAGTTATAATATTATTAGAACATCCATCAATTAATACAATCCCGTATCCTCCTGCATTTGAGGCATTGACATAATTATTATTAATGACATTAGAGCATGATTTCTCTAGAAAAACTGCATACTCCTCAGATGTGATATTATTATATTCAATAATGCTGTAATCAGTTTTAATAAGATAAATACCATCATCCGATGCTGTAATATTGTTATACGAGATATTAGCATTAAAACTGTCGGTTAAAGATATGCCCAGATCTTGTGCTGTGATATTATTATAAGTACAAGTTATAGAATATCCACGAATATCATGAATTCCATCATTCGTATGTGAAATGATGTAATTTGTAAAAAGTGTATAACCATAGCAATCAATAAAATAAAGTCCATATCGGTTTTGTGTGGAAATATTATTATTTGCAATTATAAAGGACGCTGCATCTTCCGCGTAAATCCCATCATTACCTTGTGCTGTAATGTTATTTCCATTAATCGTCCAATTCAAAGATTCCCATATATAAATACCAGTTCCACTAGAAAAAATCCTGTTGTTCCAGATTTCGCCAGAAGATCCCTTTCTCACATAAAGACAAGAAGTTGTTGAGAGTGATGTCACGTTATTTTCACTGATGACATGGTGATTACAAGATGTGAGATAAATCCCTCTACTAAAGGATGAATAAATATAGTTTTTAGAGATTATACTTGAATTACATTCATTTAGATAAATGGCTCCATAACTAGAACCCATGCATGTAATGTTGTTTTCGAGAATCATTAAGGAGTCAGTTTTTGAAATTTCAAGTCGGGAAAGGGAAAGATTTGACTTTATCATCGTGAAATTCGTTGCTTGGGTGACAAATATTTCAAAAGATGCAGGAGTTTGATGAATTATTTTCGAATTTAAGATTTTCAGACTAGCTCCAGCCTCAACAGTTATATCTCCAGTTAAATTGAGTAAAACATTATCTAGAAAAAGAGATCCTGTTCCTTCAATAACTATACTACCATAGATGTTAAGATTTTCATTTGATACTGATGTATCAGTATTTATCAACCAATTTCCCGAAGGAGGTGGTGGGTAATTACCTGAACCATCAGGATTGGCTATGTGTGTCGGAAAAATTGTTAAAATTATAGTACCAAAGACAATTAGTAAATTTAATCTCTTTTTGGAATAATAATTCATCAGAAAATTCGTGGTTTTGCTTTTGATCTTCAGTACTCCAATTTGTCTTGATTTCATTGTAACTATGTCTCCTCTTAGATTAAAGGTTCATTTTCCAATTAAAACAGAATTAATCTTATAAATTTATAGTCCATAACTTTAGAAAGCATGAAGGAGTTATTACTTAAGAAAATCAAGTGAAATACGAGCTGAAAATGAGATTTTGGAATATAATGAGGTCAATGAAACTCCAATGAAGACTCAGAACATTTACTGTTATACATTATGTTTTTACTCTAGTGGAGATTTCTCTGGCGGATATACTAAACTTCCTGAGCAGAGATAATTATGATCTCAGAAGAAACTGGAGAAAAATGAACTGGGATAGCTGAATATCTAAGAACAGTATGAACTAATATCTAATAACAAAAAGTTTTTTCAATTTTCACCTACCCACTGTTCCCATTGAGAGTTGGTTTCATTCCTGTTCGGAATATTCGGGACAATGAAATTCTGATTGTATTTGTGAAACTTTAACGTCGGGAATGAAAGTTTTTGGTCAATTGAAAAGATCACTGATTTTGTTATTCTTCATATCTGACACATAGGTTTTTTGAGAGGCGAAGTGGGATCTTATACTCCGTTTTATCTAATTCGACTAATACACCTTCATCGTCTTGGTCTTTCACCAGTAATTTAACCCCCACATGATTAATATCATACGCTTCTAATTCACTAGCAGTACTCGACGTATGACTGTCTATCCTAGTTAATATCACTGTTTTTCCTGATGAAATATCAAGTAAACTTGGATCATCACAACCGAAATCCTCAATCTCTCCCATAGGAATCGGCATTCCGAATGGAGTCTTTTTATCTATTAGTTTTTTATAGATGTATACAGCTAATTGATCAGAAATCCCATGTTCGATATTACACGCCTGTTCGTGAAGTTCACTAAAAGGAACATCAAATATTTGATAAAGCATTGCTTCAGCTAACCTATGATTCCGTGCAATTCTTCTTGCAACCTTATAACCCTCTTTGGTCAAAAGTATGCCATCATAGGGTATATAATCTACATAAGATAATGGTTCAGGTTCTAGTTTTCGACGTACAATATTTGTTAGTTGAGTCTTGGCGATTTCTTGTCCTATTTTGTCTAATATTTCTCCCATCTTGATACGTTCCCCCACATTTTTTGAAATGGAAATGTCGAATAAAGCTTCCATTATTTCTTCTTCAATATCTCGGAGCACATGGTTTTTTTCGTGCATTCAAACACACCTAAACCTCTGACTGAGGAGGCGCGATTCTTCACTTAATGATTTCCCATTTTCTCTGATTTTTTATAGGTTTTTTTACTGTTTTTGATGAGATTTTTCATCAATTCAATAAAACGAAGAAATATATTTCATCGTAATTCTCTGAACATTATGTCATTATCTGCTTATATTCGTATTCTAGTTTATTTTTTATTAACTGGTATTGTCCTTATAGTATCATTCTTCCCTGAAGGATGGTTGCTTTATTATCTAATGACGACTCCTCAGCTGGATGTCATACACTATCTGTTGTCTCCATTATACCTTTTTATTGCATATTGTGTAACTGTGCTATTCTTTGGGATTGTTCATTCTCAATTAGTTGTTCGCTTAACTCTACCCTTTCAGATTAAACCAGGAAAATATCCACATCACACTACCATGGGACGTTTGGTAGCTGTTAGGATAACTGCAGACGGTATCTTCAAATCCATGCTTAAAGTATTTACTTTTCTGCCGTTTATCTGGGGAATTTTTCTTTTCCCCTATGGTTTAAGACTGTATGGTCTCAAATGTGGTAAGAACGTTCACATTGCAACCCGAACATACGTTGAAACCGCTGGATTGGTAGAGATTGGTGACAATTCCTTCATTGGCTACAACAGTGTGGTGACTGGACATGCTAACGAAGATCGTAGTATTGTTGTCGAACCAACAAAGATTGGAAAGAATTGCTTAGTAGGAACTTATTCGATAGTTGCTTGTGGGTGTGAATTTGGAGATGGTAGTACTTTAGGAGGAATGAGTGGAATGCTTAAAGGGCAAATCATTCCCCCAAATGAAGTCTGGATCGGTATTCCTGCAAAATTTCTGAGAAAACGCAGTGAAAAAAAGAGTAACACCCAGGAAGGATAATATAAATTAATTCTAATAAAAATTTATACCAGTATTACCATTCAAATGAAACTAATTACATCCAATCAGGATTAAATCTTCGGACTTTACTCGTCGACACCCCATATTTTACTAGTCCTGAAGTAATAATCAAGGCACAAACGACTCCATCTAATACTGGAGTTTTGAGTTGTAGCTGTAAACGTTTGTCCAACCCAGTCATTCCAGCACAGCCTAATACAATAACTTCGGCCATATCTTCGTCAATAGCGAGTCTTGCTACTCTCAGATATTTTTCTTCCTCGTTATACTCACTCATCTCCTCAGTAGGGGCTCTTACTGACGCTAGGGCATCTTGAAGATGATACTTTCTAACCAAAGCTTCTTTGATGGGAATTGAATGTTGAGAGGTTGATACAACAGAGAACCGGTGTCCTAGCATGGAAGCCATTTTCATTGAGGCTTCTCCAATGCCCACAACAGGTTTATTGGTTATCTCTTTGATGGTATCAAGATTAGGATCATCATGGCAAGCCACAATAATTGCATCAACGATATTATCATTTTCTCTAACTAATTGAATCATCCCTGGAGCAGCTTTAAGTTCGTCTTCATAAGTCTCTATAAACTTTGGAGCTTCTGGTGTGGGTTTACACACAACTTCATACTCTCCATTAACAAAATTATTTGCTGTTTTTTGAATTGCCTCAGTCATCTCTAGATCACTGTTGGGATTAACAATTAATATTTTCATGATGGTTCTTCCTAATTAAAATTCAAGCATGAAAGGAGTAGATGGATCTGTTTTTGATATTTTTTCTTCAATTTTCTCTTCAGGATAACTCAATATTCTTCCGAATTCTCTGGATATTTCTTTTCGCGCTTTTCTATCATATTGCCCTGTTTTTACTAGCAGGTTTTTTTTCTCTTTCAAAGTTAAATATGTTTCAAGGATTGAGTCTTTTTCATAATAGAGAATAGACCATTTTCCATGAGTAAATTCTTCTGATTGGAGATCTGTTATAATCAACGATGTGTCTAAGTACGATTTTATTCCAAATCCCTTTGTAATTTCATCAGAAGCATTCTTAATCATCTTGTAATCTTCAGGAGTAATTGGTGGGCTTATTGCCAACTTTTTTACTCCACAGGATACCATTTCTGCGAAGCAATTAATCATTCCTAATTGAAAAGAAAGTCTATCAATTTTTATTTTTGCCATTACTATTAAGCATCCATTTTTTGATTTGTTGACTCCCTGACACGATTTTTCGATGAATTTGAATTAAAATTCGTTTGCTAATGCTTTAATGTAAGAAATCGTTTCCATTATTGCTTCAGCAGTGATATTCTCATTGATTATAACAAGACGTAATACAATTTTGTTGTCGATTTTCGTCAAAGATATAGATCGCTTTCCTTCTATTTTTGTTTTATCATAAATAAATTGTTGTAATTGATCCAATTGTTTCTTAGGAAAACCTTCAGGAGTTACACGAAAACAAAGAATTCCCAAATCTGGTTCATGACATAATTCGATATCATGACTACGCAGAAAATTTTCATATACAGTCTTAATCGCAACGAGAGGAGCATTAAGTCTTTGAATAATCTTTTCCATACCAAGATAGCGAATTGACGTAACAAGGGGCAGAGCAGAAAAAGGGCGTGTTGAGGGGGGCGACTTCAGTCCTGGATTCGGCTCAGGATCTTCTCGTCGGTTCCAATAATCACCATAAACAGCACTACGATAAAAATCCTCCCTACGGCGTACAAAAAGTAAGGAGTTGGGAATGGGCACCCCAAATTGTTTGTGAGGATCCCAAGTGATTGAATCCGCTAGTTCTATTCCAGAGAATAAATCCCTTTTTTCAGGAACTAAGGAGTAAGCTAGTCCATATGCACCATCCACATGTAACCAAATCCCAGCTTCCTTGCATATTTTGGCTATTGGTAATATTGGATCCACTGAACCAGTTGAAGTTGTCCCTGCAGTAGCAACAAAACAAAAAACGTCATATAAGTCCTGTAATTCTTTGAGTATTTCCTCAAGATTTTTAATATCTATTCGATAATTTTCTTCGACTGGTAGGGTCACGAGGCTTTGTTCACCAAGTCCCATTATGCGTAGTGCATGTTTTAAGGAAAAATGTGCCTCACGGGAAGTTACTACAACTAAACGAGTAGGATCATCGAATCCTTGCACCCCCTTTTTGGCAAAATCAAAACCATGTTGTTCTGCAGTCCAATGTAGTGCTAAATATAAAGCTGATTGGTTAGAATAGGTACCACAATACATGAAAGTTGCATCTGCTTCTGTTAAAAGACCAAAAAGTCGACAAAGAGATTGACAACACAGTTCCTCCAGCATTACTGCTCCAGGAGAAACTTGCCAATTTGTTGTCCCCTGGTTATAATCTATTGCGATTTTTGCTCCAAATCTGGCTGCTTTTTCTGGAAAGAAGTTAAATAATGATTGAAACTCAGGTTTATTATATTGTATTAAATGAGGAAGAAGTCTTTCTTCAATCATCTGTTGTAATTCTTTTAGGGCGACACCTTTTTTTTGGAAATCAACTAAAGGTTCTAAATCAAATGCTACTTTTTCTGGAGAGGCACCAGAGTAGAGAGGATTATGTTTGGACCCATTCACTTTTTCCACCAGGGGTATTGTTTAGACCAAGTTTTTTCTAAAGCTTAATTGAAACACAGATACCGTCTCTAATAGGATTTATTGTTGAAATTACTCTCGAATCAGAGAATGCAAGTCTATTATATTCTAGTACTCCTTTCGTACTTTCTCTCGTAGGTGTGGATTCCAGTACTCGTCCATGCCATAACGCGTTGTCTGTGATAAGCAGGCCTCCTTTCCGTAACCTAGGAATAGCTTGTTTAAAAGCCTCTGGATAATCTTGCTTATCTATATCGTTGTAGATAATGTCAAATTCTCCCTGTAATTGGTTGAGTACTTCAAGAGCATCTCCCACAATAAATTTTACTTTTGTTATTGACATTCTTTGGAAATAGGAAATAGCCATATTCTTGCACTTCTCTGAGGTATCTGTGCATATTATTTCAGCGTCATCAGAGGTTGCTTTTGAGAAATATATTGCTGAATAACCATATCCTGACCCTAATTCGAGAATTTTCTTAGCTTTTATCAGTTGTGCATATTGACTTAACAGCTGACCTACAAGAGGTCCAATTATTGGAAAATCATGCTTTTTTGCATAAGATTCCATCTCCAGGAGGACTTTGTTTCTATCTTTGACTAATTCTAACATGTAATCATGTAAACCTTTCATGTCCAAGAGAAACACCAAAATCTAAAGTAATGACAAATGATCGGCTTTATTCCTGAAGTACCTGAAAAAAGTTCCTTTTTATTTTGTTTGATATTAAAACCAGTAGAAAAGATTTATAACCTTTCATTGCGATAAGAATGTTCATTTTCACTAATTCAAATACTGATTTGCAATTTTTTTTGGAAAGCTGTAGATTTTTTTGTAGGAAGTTAAAAAATGATCATATTTTCACACAAACTATAGTTATTACTGACTTTTCTTCGTTTTTACTCACCAAATTTTTAATTTAGATTTTTATTTTGAAAAACAGACGTTTCTACAAAAAAAAACTTAAGTGTGAGATTTTATGAATAAAAAAGTAATCACCCCATTATTTCTACTTCTATTTATCATTAGTGTATTATCTGGTTGCGTTGAACAACCTCCTGTAGAATCAGAACCAGGAATCATGGTAATTGGGTTAAACAATGAAGTCAAAAAATTCACTCATACTCAAATAATGCAGGTACCTTCCGTATCGGGCGAGGGAGCCTTTTTAAAGACAACAGGTACAATTGTTGGACCATTTACCTATAACGGAGCAAACTTCACTGCTTTATTAGAATCTGTCACGAACATCACTGAAGATTTTTCCATTGAGGCAATTGCTACTGATGGGTACAAATTTACATATACTAAAGATCAGGTTTTAGGCAAAGTTCCACTCTATAATGATGAAGGAGCTGCTATTGGATATGGAGGACCAGACAATGTCACATTAACCCTTATCTATGAAGAAGGAGGGCAAGCTATAACAGAGGAAACAGGTGGACCATATAGATTAGCTTATATTGGTCCGAATGCTCCCATTACTGATGGCCATTTTTGGACGAAATTTGTTGGTACGATTGCTATCAAGCCAGGGATCCCTAGCTGGTCTATATCTCTTAGTGGATTGACTTATGCAAAACTAGAACTGGATGATTTTGATTCTATTGTCTATTGTGGAGATCAAGTACATAACTTATCATATCAATACTCTGAAGACGGGCGTATTATCACATATGAAGGAATGCCTCTTTGGGTAGCGTTATCAATAATTGATGGAGGAGAGAACGAAACCAATCATTATAACTTTAATGATGAACTAGCTCAAAAAGGGTATAATGTAAAAATTTTCTCTTCTGAAGGAACTCAACTGACCCTAACAAGTAATACGACATCAAGAAACAATTCTCTCATCCTCGCTCACGTTCGGAACAATTTACCTCTCCCAGAAGACGAATTCCCTGTAAGATTGATATCTCCTGACCTTCCCAAAGAGAAATGGATTTCGAAAATTACTGCAATATCAATTACTGATATTTCTGGATTTGAATTCAATTGGTCGGTAACTTTAACAAATACAATAGACAGTTCTTATTCTACGGAATTAACAGCCAAAGATTATTTATCTATTATTAGCTGTCCACATCATCATCAATCTTTGTTGATTGCAGAGGAAGACGGAACTAATACCAGTTATGAAGGTTTACCGTTATATATTATCATTTCAATCTTTGATGGAGCTGATGTTGGAACTCATTATGGTGGATTCAATTATTCTTTCAATGAAGGGTTAGCAAGTAGTGGTTATACGATCCGAGTAATTGCAGCTGATGATTACTCGTGGGATTTCAATAGTTCTGATATTAATAACAACATAAACATTATCGTTGCTTATTTACGGAATGGAGCTCCATTGGATCCAGATCATAGTCCTTTACGAATTATTGGAATAGGATTTGAAGGAAAACAGATGGTATCAGCAATCAAAGAAATTCAGATAATTCAATAAGCGAGTGGTCTTACAATGATATCCCGTTCGAGGTGACAATAATAATAGATCTGAATATTATAAATGGGAAGGTCTTTTTGAGGAATGAGATTGTTGAAGCTGATTTGAGTATAGAAAAAGGTAAAATAGTTGCTATCGGTAAAGATGCATCTCTTCCAGTTGCTCAAGAGACAATTGATGCTACGAACAAGCTAATCATTCCTGGGGGCGTGGATGT
>JAEOTU010000288.1 GCA_016839665.1 Candidatus Hodarchaeota archaeon | reverse complement strand
TTCATATCCAAGATCATACCATCAATATAGAGAGGAAACTTCGGAAGAAAGGAGTCAAATTCACTTGTTAGATATGCTTGAATTTCTTGGCTCCTTCCTAACGCAAATGATGGAATTATTGCTTTTCCACCACGGGCATAACACTTTAACAAAGCTTTTGTCAAATTTGATGAAGTTACTTTTCTACTACTGATTTTTCGATTCGCATTCGTTGTTTCGGTCAATAGTATATCAATGGGCTCATCAGGATCAGGATAAACGATTGGATCATGATAGGGAGTTTTCGCATTATTAAAATCTCCAGTGTAAAATATTCGTGTACCCTCCCAATCAAGGAGAATAGCGGCGCTTCCAAGAACATGGCTGGCATCATGAAATTCTGCTGTTATTCCATCCGCAATACGAAATTTTCGATTGTATTCGTGAAGAACTGAATTGTCAAGAGCTTTGTGTAAATGAGATATACCGTAGTGATGCGGCCCTTCGATTTTCAAATGATCTTTCCAGAGTATATCAACAATATCCCTCGTAGGTGAGGTCATATGCACCAAACCTTGATAATCAGCCCTAAAAAGAGCTGGTATATAGGCAGAATGGTCAATATGAGCATGGGAAAGTAAAACAGCTGCAAGATCACTACTAAATTTGTCTACTCCTTCAGGGGGAGTAGAAAGCAGACCTGTTCTTCGGGGATGTAGTTGTATACCTGCATCCAAGAGCACGCGATTATCACGATCGGAAATCATAACACAAGATTTCCCCACCGAGTCAGATGCGCCAAATACAGTAATTTCTAACATTTTTTTGTTTTTCTCCAAGTGGAGTTTTTGATGGGGAACTCTATACGTCCTTTGGAGGAAGAAATTTTGTACTTTTGCCTTTGAATTTTAAAATTTTTAATAGAAATATTTATCGAAAATTATGATCCAACCTATATTTCCAAGAAAAAAGGTAGATTAAGCAGTACTTAGGTTTTGGTATGAATAGTAGAGAATTCTAACAGAAAAGGAAAAATTTGTATGAAAATTATTACTGTTCCCCTAAGCAAAAGTCTAAAAAGATATCAGAGAAAACAGATTAAATAGATCAACAATGTCAGCAGAACTTCAACAAATTTCCCTATCTGGAATTCCCATTGGAATTATCTTACTTTTTATCGGATCGTTATTAGACCAACCACTTATTTATAACCTTGGTTTCATTATATTTTTGGTTTCTCTTGTTCTTATCTTTGTACAATGGATTGTAAGTGGTGGTGTTGTCGAGCTTCTGAATTGGCTTCCTTTTATTTTGATTTTTGCTATATTATTGACTTTAAGTAGCGATTTTGTGTCCCAATCAAACGAGACGCAAATTTTCACGTGGCCCCTAATTATTATCGTATTAATCATAATATTTGCTTTCTTCAGTTCACAGGGCGGTGATCTTAGTTTTATTGCCCCCTTTTTACCATTAATTATTGGTGTGGGAATTATAGGAATTGTAGGAGGAATAATTGTCTGGGGTGACGCCATTCGCGGATTGGCTTATAGTATTGGCGCATTGGGTATATTAGTGATGCTAATTTGGCTAAAAGTTAGAAAATCACAAAAAAGAATCCCTGTTGCGGGGGAAAAAACACAGATCGTTGGAATGATTGGAAAGACGATTTCAACTGTGACTCCTAATAAGGAGGGGCGAGTAAAATTAGGGGGGGCTATTTGGAAAGCGCAATCTGACGAACCCATTGGTGAAAATGAATCAATCAAAGTCGTGGGAATCGCAGAAAAACAGCTTCTCCTGAAAGTCGAACCTCAAAGAGAATGATATCTCAAACAAGAAGATGACATAATTCTTATATGAGATCTATCTCATCCCTTTATTTAGTCAAACCTTTCAATCGAAAAAAATCGTGGGCCGGTGGTCTAGCTCGGTATGACTCCTCTCTCACACAGAGGAAATCGGTGGTTCAAATCCGCCCCGGCCCATCATTATCCATTTGCTATGAATCAAATGCTTCTAAAATATACGAAAATATTTCTTTTTCTAGCCCTTTCGATACTTGTTGCAGTCTTCTGACTATTAATTCAGGTGTTGATTTCGCATACTTATAATAAATTGGGGTGCGGTTCACAATGAGTTCCAGATCTTCTGATAACCCCTGTGCTTCAATTCCATCGATTCGTATTTTTTCTTTGCAATATTTTGCAATTAGCTGTGCTAAATGGGTTACGAATACTCCAACAGAATCGTGTGATCGTCCTAATAAATCTAAAAATGCTGCAATTACTTTGGCGGACGCTCCTGGTTCTGACATACTCTCCATTTCGTCAGCTAAAACTAATCGTGAATTGGGACTCATAATCATTTGTGATAATGTCCGCAAGGTTGTTTCAAAAGCACCTGCATCCATCTGACCTGAAGCTTTTCGGTAATAGTGAAGTTCCTGGAATCCACCTAGAGTCGCGTGTTTGCAAGGAATAGGAAGACCCATTTGACCAAGAATAACCATTATTGCAATAGAGACAATTAGAGTTGTTTTTCCTCCACTATTGGCTCCCGATAGAAGAATTATTCGTTCACCATCAACAGTATCAGTAATCTTACCAATGTTACCAATAGCGTATGTTACAGGTTCGACTCTTAAGGCTCCTAACTGTTCTTGTTGGGCAAGAAACAGATTTCTGCCTTTTTCTACTAGTAATCCTGTGCCTTGATCTTCAATAAACTGTGGAAGAACTAGATTGTAAGAAAGAGAAAATTTTCCAATCATTAAAAGGTAATCAAGTTCTAAAAAATAATTCAGTGCTGTTTTGGCTAAATCTTCAAATTGCTTAAGTGATTTTGCTAATGTTACCTTAAGTTCAAATGCTTTAATTGCACGACTTTGACGTAAATAATTTTTAATACGATCTACTACGTCGTCAACTGGATCAACAGGATATCGGAGTTCCCTAGGAAAAATTCCTACAATATAATCTGTTTCGTCATTTCTTAAATCTAATTTCTTAATGAATTTTTCTTCTGCTTTAGTAATTATTTCCTCAACAGCCAAATATAATTCGTCATCTAAATATTCTCGTAACTCTGCTTTGCCTCGATCTCCAGAATATCTTTGATCCTCTTCAGCCATTCCCCTGAGAAGTGAGAGAATTTTCTCACCCTCTAAATGAACTGTAGTGTCTTGAAGCTTATTCTCTAGTTCATCGTTTAACTCGAGTAGTACCTCTCCCAATATCCCTTCAAAAGTCTGTTCTGCTTTTAACAGTCGGGAGTACTCCTGATTAAAAATCTGAGTCGGTTCACCAGATTCTTCCAAGTTTACTAGCTCATTACCCATTTCTATGAGCATATCAAGATTTAAATCGTCAATGTAGGGGATTAATTCTAGTGAAGGAATGGATTGAAGCAGTTGGGCTAGTCCAGAAATTGACACAAGAGTTTTTTTATTTCGTGCGAAGAATTTTAGCATTTTTTCAGGTATAATCTGAATTAAGTCATTACGGCTAGATTCTGAAACTGTGATCACATTAGGTAATCCTTCTTCAAGCATAATTTCTGAACCAATCCATATAACTTCATCATATCCTCCTACAATCTCGGTTATTTGATCACTTTCCTCTATGAAAAGGATTTCACAAAAAGTGCTAACTTCGTTATTTGATAATTCTTTAAAGATTTGCTTATCAGTTGTTACTATTACTCTTGATGCTGTATCTAGTTGATTAAGCGGTTCCTTAAG
>JAEOTU010000036.1 GCA_016839665.1 Candidatus Hodarchaeota archaeon | reverse complement strand
GAAAAGCAATAATTCCATCATTTGCGTTAGGAAGGAGCCAAGAAATTCAAGCATATCTAACAAGTGAATTTGACTCCTTTCTTCCGAAGTTTCCTCTCTATATTGATGGTATGATCTTGGATATGAATGAAATTTATAAGAAATTCTTGAATAAAAAATGGGTATGTCCCCGTATTCTTATGGAATTGAAAGACAGAGGCTATAGATCTCCGTTTGATCATGAAGGGCTCAAAACAATAGATGAAGTGTCCTTTAGTGGCAGGAGGGGTAAAAAACGTGAAAAATTAGCCTCTCGGAATGAAGTGAGTATTATTTTAACCACATCGGGCATGCTTGAGGGAGGGCCTGTCTATGATTACCTTCGATTTGGAGGAGGTAATCCTCTTAATGGATTATATGTTGTTGGATACCAAGTTGAAGGAACTCTTGGCTCAGAAATAGTATCTGGTAATAAGGATCTTTCATTGAGTAATGGATTTGGGGATGTTTTTGACGTTAGATTAGCCTTAGAAGTGAAAAGATTCGATTTTTCTGGCCATTCTTCCCTAGAGGGACTCATTCAAATGGTACAATATAGCTCTCCTTCTTTAATCTATGCAATCCATGGGGAACCTGAAGCTCAACGAGCCTATTCTCAAGCTCTCGAAGAATTTGGGCATGAATCAATAATATTATCACATTATGAAGTCCTCCCTGAATATCCTTAATAGGATCAATCAGGAAACATTCTGAATTCTTCATTTCTGAAAAGAAGAATCTTACAACATAAAAGAAGAGTGTGTGAATCTTGCCAAAAATAACAGTGGTTATATCTTACCCTGTTTATCGTCATGTCATGCAGATTATCGAAGAAAATTCTGAAATTGAATCTGTTGGCGTTGGTTTTGGAACATATGAAGATTCTCTGATTATGATTAAAAATTTCATTCGTATGGCAAATTTAGACAATTCAGCAGTCAGTTTTTCGTTGGATTATGAGATCTTATACCAGGAGATACAAAACCACGAAAAAAAAGGAGAAATCCTCGTTGGGATTTTCCATAGTCATCCTAAAAGTGCAAAGCTTTATCCTTCTGAAAAGGATCAACATTTCATGAGATATTGGCCATACCCATACTTGTGGATAATAGGAGGAAAGGAAGAATCAAATCCAAAATTAGTAATTTTTTCACTTTTAGACGAGAAAATGGTCGTGTTACCCTTTTTAATCGGAGAAAAATAACTTTGAAAGGCTGATTTACCTTAGGAAAAAACCCCAGGGATAGAGGTCTGACATTTAATGCATTTTCCGTTTGCTATATTTTGAACAGATGTGTAATATCCCGTACGCTGGATTAAAAGGCTGTTACATTTATGACAATGAGTATTATTACCTTTTTGACTTCGAACGTTTCCTAAATAGACATAATTAAGACCAACATCTTTAGCAACGTTATAAGCAGCTTCTAATGTTTCAATAGGTGTGATAGACAGGTTACGAAGTTTATAATCCGGATGAAAACGTGAAAAATGGAGAGGCACATTTGGATCTAACTTATTCAAGATCCACTCACACATTTCTCTGATCATAGCCATAGAGTCATTTTTCGTTGGAATTACAAGGTTTGTTATTTCCAAATGAACACCTAGCCCATGAAAGATTTCACAAGTCTTTAATACTGGTTTCCAAGATGGACTAGAACAAATTGACTTGTAAAACTCTGATGAAAACCCTTTAACATCGATATTTGCCGCGTCAATCAAAGAACCAAGTTTTTCAGCCAATTTCTTGGTGATGTAGCCGTTGTCTACAACTACCATCTTTATATTGTGGTTGTGTGCAAGCGTGGCTATATCCCGTACATATTCAAAGGCGATCATTGGCTCATTATAAGTCGAAGCAATTGAAGGAAGATTCTTGGAAAGAGCAACTTGTATTAACTCTTCTGGCATCATTTTTCTCAGGGATGAGATGGAACGATTAGATGAAATCGAGTAATTCTGACAATGGAGACACCCTAGATTACAACCATGAGATCCAATAGATAAGATACCTGTACCTGGTAGAAAGTGATAGAGTGGCTTCTTTTCAATAGGATCAATTGCTAAAGATGAGATTAATGCGTATGTACGGGGGACGATCATTCCGTCCTTGCTTAATCGCGCTCCACACCAACCAATTTCTTTGTCTGAAAGTTGACAATGCCTAGGACAAGCTAAGCATTGTATTTTCCCTGATTTCAAAGTTCTATAGAATTTCCATTCGTTTTCTGGCATTGGTATATCTAACAAATGGAATATATCACCTATAGATTTAAATGCCCAAATTCAAGGCTAATACGAAATAATATCATTAGTTTCGTCATAGTTAAGCAATTTTCTCTCGGCCATTCGCCCAAGAGTACGAGTAATTATTACAGGAGATATTCGCCCTTCTAATGTCTGTTTCAATTGTTCTTTAGTCGTTCGATTTCCTAAATTCATTACTGCAGCAAGTATGTCTACTTCAGGAATATCTTCAGCCGATTCCTCCAATAAGAACGAAATTACAGCATTTTGCGCCTTCAAAGTATCGAGTTCTTTCTTTAATTCTGTATTTTCAGCTGCTTTTTCATCTATTTCAGTTTTCAGTTTAATTTCCAAGTCTTGATTTGCTTTTGTCAAATCGGCTATCTTTCCTCTTTTCTGGGAGATCTCAGACTTCAATTTGTCAACTTCAGTATTAGTGGTTTGCAGCTTTTCCTCAATTTCAGTTTTCTCTCTTTGAAGTTCTTCAAACTGTGTTTTTTTTCCTCGCGATTCTTCCTCAATATTCCCTCGCTTCCTAACCAATACTTCTTTTAGATTTGCCTTGTTATTTATATCATCTTGAAGATATGAAATCTTAGCTTCTTGCTCGTTAGTTTGAGTATCCACTGCCTCTTTTTCTTTGATAAGAGTTTCAAGATAATCTCTTGATCCCCGTAGATCCTGAACACGAGTAAATACTAATTGCTTTGTGTCATCTCCCAGACGATTCAGAGC
This sequence comes from Candidatus Hodarchaeota archaeon, assembly GCA_016839665.1. The sequence continues at coordinate 9,103 of JAEOTU010000036.1, read as the reverse complement.
TTCTTCACTCCTGATGAATTTCTCTCTTAAAGTATCTGTGTCCATGATTAAACCTCCTTATCGAATAAATCAATTTTTTCCAAGAGATCGACTTCTTCAGTTGATTCATTGAAATCAAGAACTTTTCGAGCAGCCAACAGGCTTAAGATCGTTGTTAGGGTATTTTGATCTATCCCTAATGCTAAACGAATTTCGGTTATTGTGGAATGGGTACTCGGTTTTTTGGCTAAAAATTTGACCAATCCTACCTCGGGGCTTTGAATGTAGTCTTTTAAACATAAAACCCGAATTGCTTGAAAGTGATTTGCTAATAGAGACTTTTCCTTTGACAACTGTTCATGTTCTTTTGTGATAGCATTCATGCGAGTCTCAAATTTGGGTTTTAACTCGTCATGAGTGGTTTCCAATGAGGCTAGTTCAACATCCAAAGAACGCAATGTTGTTATCAAATTCGTTTTGTCGTTTTCTAAAATTCCTAATTTGCTTCTATTATCAGACAAATCAGTCTGTAATTGAGAAGCTTGAGTGTTAATCGCGTCAATATTGTCCTGTAAAGAGGTTATTTCACGCTCGATCGTTTCAATTTCATTCCCAAATGTTTGAAGATCATTGGTGAGATCCGATATTTCACGCGTGTAATCATTCGACACTCGACGTCGTTCATCTATATGATTTCTAAGGGATTCAATATCATTGATAAGAGATTTAAGATCTTCTCGTATTAACGTTACGCGCCCTTGAAATTTATTGACAAGTTCCTCCAAACCAAGCTCCAATTTTCGAATTTCTTCTGCAGATCTTGGAATACTCATAAGGTTAGCTCCTGTGTTTTTTTTCTATTTAGAGATCTCTAAATTGTAATTTTCTTGATAAACTGTCAGGCTCTTTGAAATCATCTAAGTAAGGATTATTTTTAAAATGTTTGAGATATTAACTCGAAGATAAACATGGTGTGAATATTTAAGAAATCGGTTAAATCTATGAAAAACAGAGCAGTAGGATGATTTTTTGTGTTTTAACCACCATTCTTTATTTTATTCACTTAGCGAAAAATTGAAAAGAGTCTGCTTAGAGGTCGTTACTTGGTTTAAAAAACAATAATTGGAGTTAAATCACATGTCAGATCCCACTGGTGATAATTATGATGATGAGGATCGTTATCCTCGACGGCGTAAACGCGATAGTCCATTTGATGATTTTATCAGCGACTTTATGAATCAATTAGGAGGAGGATTCAACTTTAATGACATCTTTGATCAGATGGATCACCTGCTTGAGAATTTATTTCGGCAATTCAATGTTAGAAACCTGCTGAACGATGATTCTAAGTTTCCAGGGTTTGTATGGGGTTTCAGAATGACAAAAGGACCAGATGGACGGCCCCACGTTGAACGATTTGGCAATACCCCCCAAAAAGTCGGTAGTGGATCAGGCTTCAAACCATCACTCGAAAGAGAACCTTTAATAGACATTATCGATGATGTAGATGTTTTACGAGTCATTGCTGAAATTCCTGGAGTCTCTAAACAAGATATCGATTTATCTTCTACTGAGAACAGCTTGTTAATCCAAGCTGAATCAAGAGATAAGAAACGAAAATATTTCAAAGAACTCAATCTTCCCTGTATAATTTTTCCTGAATCTGCGGCTGCAAAGTTCAAGAATGGTGTTTTAGAAGTTGAATTGAAAAAAGATAAGTCTAGTAGTGTTTCAGGTAAAAAAGTACAGGTCAAATAATCAGGAAAATAACTCTTTGCTAGGAGATCCGAATCTTAATGAAAACATCAGAAATCCGTTTAAAAGTCATCGAAGCTAAATATCGTGACGTAGGTCGTGGCAGAGCAAGGATTTCCAAAAAAAATATGAAATCATTGGAATTAATGGCAGGGGATATAATAGAGATTGAAGGATCACCTGGTAATCGAACAAATGCTGTCGTTTGGCCTGCTGAAAAAATAGATGAAGGGAAAAAAACAATCTCAATTGATCAAACAACAAGAATAAATGCTGGTGTTCGTTTAGATGAGGTAGTTACTGTTCGAAAAGCAAAAATAGACACAGTAGAAAAGGTTGTATTCGCCCCTACAACAAAAAATGTCGTGAAAGGTGGTGAAGAAAGATTTCACGAATATTTTCAGGGAAGACCCATTTCTCTTAAAGATACAGTTCGCTTTGAAGCAAGAGGTCAGCGTTTTGAATATCGAGTTGTGGAGCTACTTCCAGACCAAGAATCTGCTATTGTAAATGAGAATACTATCATTGAATTGAAATCTTCAACAGTTTCTTCTCAGGAAACAGTCACCGAATATAAATACATTCCTAAAATTGCTTATGAAGACATCGGTGGGTTGGATGAAACCATTCAACGAGTAAGGGAGATGGTTGAACTTCCAATGAGATATCCTGAATTATTTGAGCGTTTGGGAGTTGAACCACCGAAGGGAGTACTTCTTTATGGTCCTCCTGGTACTGGAAAAACTCTGTTAGCAAAAGCCGTAGCAAGTGAGACCGAATCACACTTTATCGACGTTTCTGGCCCTGAAATAATGTCAAAATTCTATGGGGAAAGTGAACAAAAGATTCGTGAGATTTTCAAAGAAGCTGAAGAGAATGCACCAAGTATTTTATTTATTGACGAGATTGATAGTATAGCACCAAAACGTGATCAAAAAGATTCGGGAGAGGTTGAACGAAGAGTAGTTTCACAAATGCTGGCTCTCATGGACGGATTAGAAGGTCGTGGAGAAGTAATCGTTATGGGCGCTACAAACCGCCCGAATGCGATTGATCCAGCATTACGTCGGCCTGGTCGTTTTGATCGCGAAATTGAGATTGGTGTTCCCGATCAAAAAGGACGATTGTCCATTTTAGAGATCCACACACGTTCTATGCCTTTAACTGAGACAGTTGAATTAGAAGACCTCGCAATGCGAACTCACGGTTTTGTTGGAGCTGATTTATCGTCACTCACGAAAGAAGCAGCAATGCGTGCAATTAGACGGGTATTTCCTAAAATTGTTTGGGGTGAAGAAATCCCTTTAGATATTATTAATCAAATCTCTGTACAACCAGAAGATTTCAATGTTGTTCTTTCAGAGATTAAACCCAGTGCATTACGAGAAGTCTTTGTTGAAATCCCTGCAGTAACATGGGATGAAGTTGGAGGGTTGGATAAAATTAAGCATGAACTTAAAGAGATCATTGAATGGCCAGTTAAGTATCCAACACTCTTTAATTATATGGATCAAGAGATTCCACGGGGAATTTTATTGACTGGTCCTCCTGGTTCTGGGAAAACTTTACTGGTTCGAGCTATAGCAAGTGAATCCCAGAGAAATTTTATCTCTGTTAAGGGATCTGAAATTCATTCCAAATGGGTTGGAGAGAGTGAAAGAGCAATTCAGGAAACATTTCGTAAAGCTCGTATGAGTGCTCCGTGTATTGTCTTTTTTGATGAAATAGATGCCTTAGTTCCTTCAAGAAGTGTCGGTGTTCCAAATGTTGGAGTTTCAGATCGTATTGTTACCACATTTTTGACTGAAATGGACGGATTAGAAGAATTAGTTGAAGTCATTGTCATTGCTGCTTCTAATCGTCCTGATATCCTTGACCCAGCCTTATTAAGACCTGGTAGATTTGAACGAGTTATCGAACTTCAACTACCTGATGAAAAAGCTCGAGAGGAGATATTAAGCATTCAGACTAGGAATAAACCGTTGTCCTCTGAGATCTCTCTAGCTGATATTGCAGAAAGAACAGATGGGTTTAGCGGAGCTGATTTAAAAGGATTGATTAATCGGGCTTCTTTCTTATCAATCAATCGATTCATTTCAAGTCATCAAAAAAGTCTTGACAATATTGAACCTGATAAAAGAACCAAGTTCTTCGAAAGTAACAAACCTGAAATCAAATTATCTGAAATGATTGAGGCTCTTAATCATTTTCAAACAACAAACAAAAAAAGTTGAGTTATTGTCATAGAATGAGAATAAATTGGGAAGTTTGCCAGTGTATCTAGAAGAGTTGACTGAAGAAATAGAGGATTGGCTTGAAAAAGCAGAAGAAGAAGATCTAAAGCTCATTGGACAGGTTAATCCTGAGTTTCTTGAGGAAACTATTGCTGTCGAAATACTTGGGTATTATGGATCTGTTGGCACGTTAATCGCAAGAGAGTTACAGAAATTAAGTAAACAGAAGATAAAACTTGCTGGTTTCTTTTCCAGCTACTTCAATGAAATGATTCAACTGTTTTCCGGAGAAATTTTGCTCCCAATTACCCTTCTACAATCAAAGATAGGGTTTCAAAATGTCATTATAACAACAAGCAGCTTTGCTATTCCTGACGTGATTAGTTACAGGTTGGCCGAGGAGTTGTACAGGTTTTATAGAAAAAATAAAGTTTCAAAGATACTTCTGATAGATGGAGTATATAACAATAAACGTCGAATTGATAATCAACCTCAAGTCCATAGAATTTCTGCTTCAGAATTTCAATTCAAGGTGCAGAATAAAAAATCAGCTGATTTCACCTTAATGGGTCAAATTGCTAGTTCCTTCTTGACTTATTGGAGTTATAATGAGAGTATTCCGGTTGAAATTATTGTCGTTGACGCTTTTTCTGACTATGATCCAATTTCATCCCTTGAGTTAATGAAGGTTTTAGCACAAGAATGGGCAATAGAGGGAAATTTTAAAGAATTAGAGGGAAAATCACAAGAGTTTTCCCAATCACGTTTGCAATCGCATGAAGAATCTGAAATTAAGAGTCAAGAATCTGTCTCTGATCCGCGATATTACATTTAGGAGGAAAACTGTTTGAATCGAGATCCTTTAAACGATATTGAATTAATCCTGAAAATCTTGTCTTACCAAATTGAGAATAAAAATATCTCTGCTACGAAAGAAATCGATGAAATCCTCCATTTATTAGCGAATCCAACACGAAGACGCATGCTATCCGAATTGGCCAAGGGTGAAGGATTTGTGAATGAGCTGGTAAGAAATCTAGATGATCATCCCCAATCTATTATTAGGCACTTAGAAGTATTGAAGAAACATAATTTGATTATCGGCAAAGAACGTCCAGGATCAGGTAGAGGGAGACCAAGACTATATTACACATTATTTCCTGATGTTGCAGAGCTGATTGGTAGAACAGGAGACGATTTACCAAAACCAGGGAAATTTTTTCCTTGTAGTAGTTTTCCCAGACTAAATACAATTAAGAAGCGTCTTGATGACAGGATATCTCATTCAGAACAAAGAAAGATCATCTCCGAAGTTGAAGTTATCAAAAAAGAACATGAAATGGCCCTTCAAGTCTGTAACGAGATCCTCGAGAGTGTAAAGAAAAGGGCCAAAAAAATACAAATAGAGTAGCGGAAAAGGGTGATGGTAACTGTCTCAGAGACATGTTCAGAGTTACCAAAGAAATCTTTTTCTTTTTCGAATCGAAAAAGAAGCTATAGATGTTTTTTCTGACTTTCTTAATCATTGTATTGAATCAAAGAAATGTAGTCTGACTGGATTAATTGTAGCCGATGATCCTCATCTTTTTAAAAATTTTAATTTATTATCATCTTTTAATAAAATTAAGACGATTAGGTTTGATGAAATTCCCACCATCTTAGGAAAAAGTGTTGACATTCTTTTTGTTGATCTCAGAGAAGATTTTACTCCAAATAAAATAAGTATTTTATTTGAAACAGTTCGTGGGGGTGGTTCAATCTTTATACTTGGGCTTCCCGTTCCAGAATGGGGATATTCGGTGAATAGGAAGAATCTCCTGCAAGAAAATGAATCAATTCCAAACGATTCGAGCTCAATCCTATTGAACTGGTTTCTGAAAAATCTCATTATTAATCCTCAATGTAGAACAGATAGTATAAACTCCTCAGAAGTCATAACAAGTTTTAATCCCATGCCCTATGACATCAATTTATCAACCAAAGTTAATAGTATTTCCGTTACTGAAGATCAAAAAAAGACAATTGAAAACCTCGTGACTACGCTCTTGGACTCTAAACATCCTGATAGTTGTTCCATTTTAGTGGCAAACAGAGGAAGAGGTAAATCTGCATCTGTTGGGTTAAGCATAGCACACGTACTCTCAAAGAAAAGCATAAGAAAAGTAATAATTTCGTCTCCTCATCCTGCAAACATTCAGACATTATTTGATTTCCTAATGAAAGGCTTATCCTCAAGGAATGTAAAATATCAAGTAAGAAAGCAAGAGGACTGGACATCAGAGATTCGTACTTCTTCAAGAGCTAGGGTTTCTTATTTTTGGCCAAGTGAAATTGATATAAGCTTGAAGACTGACATATTTGTTTTTGATGAAGCAGCTGCAATTCCTGTAGAGATTTTAAAGAAAGTCCTAAATACTAATGCAAAAAAAATCTTTGTTTCAACAATTCATGGATATGAAGGAGCTGGAAAAAGCTTTCAGTTCAAATTTCTTAGGTATTTAAAAAGCCAGAAATTGATTCATTATCAAGAATTCTCTCTAGCTCAACCAATTAGATTTATCCAATCTGATTTGATAGAACAGTTGTTGAACGATTCTTTTTTTCTGGACGTTGAATTAGAACCTCCTATGATCAAACACCAGACGCTCATTAAAGATTCAATCATACTCCAAGAGTGGAAAGATCCTCAATTTCTGTTTTCAGAAGAAGGATTACCATATCTGAAACAATTATTTGGACTTCTGGTCTATGCTCATTACCGAAACCAACCTAATGATCTTTTATTGTTAGCAGATTCTGGGAAGCATTTTTTGGTTGGAGTTTATGGTAATGATAACCAAAATAATAAACTTTTATTAGTGTCCAATCAACTAGCTAGAGAAGGGGAGATGTCCGATCAAGCAATTTTAAGAGTAACTTCTGGTGAATTTTTAAAAGGAAATCTTATACCCAATATTGCTATCCGCCATTTTTCTGAGGATTTTGCGAAATTGCGTGGTCTGCGTTTTATCAGAATTGCCACTCATCCGAGTCTTTTAAACAGAGGTTATGGTCGTTTAGCATTGGAGCTGCAAAATCCGATTTTCTCTACTTATGATTGGGTTGGGGTTAGTTACGGTGCTACGGTCAAATTAATGAAGTTTTGGAGGAAATTTGGTTTTAAACCAGTACACATTCGGCCAATAAAGACTGCAGAGACAGGTGAGTGGAATATAGTCTTAATACGTCCAATCTCACATTCAGCTGCTAGTATTATCAATCCTGTGTCTGCTGATTTTCTTTTACAATTCATTGCTTTACTTAAACAATCATTACACTCAATGTCACCCGAGTTAACTTCTCAGATTCTAAAAAGTTGCAGTTCTCTCTCTAATTATAAAGTTAGGATAACTTCAAGCGGTGTAATTCGCCTAAAGAATTATTTGAAGGGAAATCTAAACTTCTTACTCGCTGTTGACGTAATAAACGAATTAGCTATAGCCTATTTTGTTTCACCAACAACAATCAAGCTAAGTGCCAGTCAAGAGTTTTTGTTAATTTCACGTGTTTTACAAGGAAGAACATGGGGTCAAACCCTAGGTAGGACAGGTTTGAATTGGAAAGCAGCAAACGCTTTGTTAGAGAAAGCAGTTGCAAAAATAGCTCAAAATTTTGTTAACAACGAACCAGAAGACTTCTAGCATGATTGCTTTAACAAAATTATTCTTAATTATCTGTTAAGAAATTCGTCCAGTGAAAAGAGACTAGAGTTGGATTTTTCTGATGAGGAGATTTTTGGCTTGCTTAAAATCGAGTCGTTATTATTAAAATTAAATGCACGATGCTTATCTATTTGGATGGAACAACAAACTGAACTCAGTGAACACTCACCTTGAGGGTGATACGAACTGTTCCCAAAAAGCACTAGAGTTCCTCTATTACAATGACATATCTTATTAGAAATCGTTGAAGAATCATTACTATTGATAGGCTTGGAAAGCTGATTAAAGAATGATTGCCAATTTGAAATGAGAATCTACTCCTTTCACATTTTATTATGTGATTTTTAGTCAATGAATGGACAAGAAAAAGGTTATCAGATGAGTATTAATAGTAGGATATTATCCCCAACGTATCCATCCGATAAAATGCATTATTCACAAATGTCTGACTTTTGTCGGTAATTTCGAATTTTCCTAAGGTCGACATCGATGTGCCCCAAATGAGTTAGGACGGGTGTTACTCATGTGTTTAATCCTGTTTTTTGAACATAATTAAGCCTGATTCAATTCATACAATCTTAGTACTTTTTCGGAAAAAAAGGATTATTTACAATTTTTTCTGCAGAAAAGGTAAGACATCAAGCAGATAGTGGTTAAAAGAACAATTCTCCATGATTTAAAATCTACAACCATCCTCATCAAGTAGTTATAGATTCCGAAAACGAAAGCTATATACAAGACACATCTGTAACGGTAGCAAATATAAAATATCTTACTGATAATATTTAAAAATTAATCTACTCCAATTTCTAACTCTTTGGATGATAGGTATGAATGGCGAAAGTATTGTTCTAATAGCCCTTTTCTTTATCATAATTTTGATAATTTTTTTCGCCACCCGCAAAAGTTCTGATAAAAACGCTCGAAGAGCGCGTGAATTAGAACAACAAGGGAAATTTCTTGACGCTTTTGACTATTATGCTCGTATTTCGCTTGAACAAACGGCTAATATGGTTTTGCGAACACCTGAAGCCTTACAAGTTCTAGTTTTACGAAAATTAGAGAGAAAATACTCTCCCCGACAGATTGAGAAAATATTTATTCAATTAGCCCGTACAAATATAAGTAGGAATGATCCTCATGCTGCTGCTTCTGCTTTTGTGTTAGCTAGGAAACCTTTCGCTGCTGCAAAAGTCTACATTGATTTTGGTGGATTAGAATTTATCCCTGCAGCAATTCAAATTCTTGATAGAAATCACTCGCTCATTCACGACAGAGATCAAGCTATACGTAACTTAGCAAGACATGCATATAACAATCAAAAGTATATGGAAGCAGCTGAACTTCTAAAAACAATTGGAGCAGAAGAGGAGGCAAATACTGTTCTAATTGCAGCAGCAACAGAAATGCGAAAACAGGGATTAGTCAAAGAAG
>JAEOTU010000035.1 GCA_016839665.1 Candidatus Hodarchaeota archaeon | reverse complement strand
TATATAAACAGGCAGCTGCAATGGACATTGGGTTTTTTCCGACAGTAATTCCAAATTCCCTTGTTTCTTTAACGATTTTAACTGCTGTCATACGGGTAGGCATAGAAAGAGATAATTCTTCACCAAGGCGATGAATCAAGGCCTCATGTCTCCCTGAATCAGGTTTTGTTTGAAGATGTCTAACTATCGTCCTAACACAGCGTCCAAGCTCTTTAGAGGATACATTCGCATTAGTAGCAACATCTTTCAAAGTGAGAGGGATCATTGTTTTCCGGCACGCTAAATACAAGCTTGCAGCAATCATACCATCTATTGATCGTCCTCGAATTAGGTTCTTTTTTAAGCATTGACGATAGTATGAACTGGCCATTTGCGCAGTGCGGTCCGGTAATTCCATTTGACTTCTAAGTCTTTTAAGCTCACGTAAAGCAATTCGTAGGTTGCGGATTTCGCTTTCGTGAGCGTGGTTGTCTACATTAGTCAAACGGTTGAACACGAGTCTTTTTGTTGAAGATAATTTTCTTCCTTTACCATCTTTTCTGGACTTACCGATTTGAGTTTTGATACCAAAATCTGGTTGTAGTAAAGATAAAGGTGAACCTCCTCGTGAGCGATCTTGTTCCTCTTGATGATCATATGCCCTCCATTCAGGACCTTGATCAAACATCAAGGAATCAACTACCACCCCACAACATGCACAGATCCATTGTCCAGATCTTGGATCAGAAACAATATTATCTAATGCCCCACATTCTGGACACTTTCTGTGACGTCCTGCATCATGCCTATTTACCATAACAATCGTGATACATCCCAATAAAGACTATTAATGTCTATCTAGATAAAACTTCCGTAATCACTGTTGCTTGTTTATTGATAGAAGAGTGAAGTAAATTCACCTTAGTCGGTGACCATTACTATTATTATGAATTTTTGATTGGCTCTCTCTTTTAAAACAAGGGTTCTCACTGATGTCCGGATATGATTATCCTAGCAAAAATATCCGAAATAAGGACGAATTGACTAGGGGGTTTTTGGGTATCTTCTGAGGTTTTCACAACTTACGTATGCTAGCTAAAAAATGCTCAATAACATAATAACATAATTTTACTTTAATTTATTGCGATATCAGGCCTATCCTCTTATAATTCTCAAAAAATAATTCCCCAGCTCGGTAGGAACTCCGAACAAGAGGCCCAGATGCCACAAATAAAAAATCCATATCTAGAGCTACTTTTTCCCAATATTTAAACTTTTGGGGTTCGACATACTCAATTACTTCTAAATGCTTTCGTGTGGGTTGAAGATACTGCCCCAATGTTACAATATCCACTCCCACACTCCTTAATTCATGAAGAGCAGCAAAAACCTCTTCATCAGTTTCACCAAGTCCCAACATAATTGAGGACTTTGTTAACATGTCTGGTTTAAGCTTTTTGATGTTTTTGAGAACATTAATAGATCGCTTAAAACTACTTCTCTTGTCTCGAACCGTAGGTGTAAGATTCTCTGTAGTTTCAATATTATGACCAATTACAATGGGTTTGCTTTCAATTAGCTTCTCAAGAGCGTCTATACTCCCTTGAAAATCAGGAATAAGCGCTTCAACCATGGCTTCAGGATTGTATTGTCTTACTTTCTTTATACAGCTACCTAAATGCTCTGCACCCCCGTCAGCCAAGTCATCTCGAGTTACTGAAGTTAGAACTACGTATTTTATTCCAAGTTCTTTAACAGCTTGAGCTAATTTCTCTGGTTCAGTCGGATCTAAATATTTATGGGGATTTCGTGTCTGTACATCACAGAATTTACATCTTCGTGTACAAAATGACCCCATTAGTAAGAATGTTGCGGTACCAGACTCCCAACATTCAGTTCGGTTAGGACAAAATGCTTCTTCACATACAGTATGAAGACTTTGCTTTCTGAGTAATTTTTGTATTTTTCCATATTCCTTCTTTGTTGGAAGTTTAGTTCTAATCCACTTTGGCTTTTTACTCACTATTAAGACGCCCATAGTTTGATATCATGGTAACTCTGTTATAGAATCGTAAAAGGACACAGAATTAAAAAAGTTCAGATTGAGTAAAGGAGGCATTTTATATGTCAATATTTTTGGCTGATAGTGATCAGCTCTCCTATTTAATGACTTAATTTCGGGTGATTACTTCTTTGATTTTCCAAAATGTTATACAGAACATTTTAAATGAGGTTCCAATAGAACAACTCCTTGCAGGAGGGATTAGCATTCTTTTAGCAGTTGTTTTTTTATTAGAATTGAGGAAATACCTGAAATACCATGCATTTCCTGATGTTATGGAATTATCAGGGATAGGTGTCATGGCTACAGGACTTTTTGCCTTTACGGGCGATATTCTCCTTGCAGGATTAGCAGGAATCTTAGCGTTAATGATCATTGGGTCTTTTGAGGTACGAGAAAACCCTATTTGGTTTCGGATGATGGCAACTTTCACTATTAGCTACGGGTTTTTCTTCATAATGGTGGCTTTAGGATACGTTACAACGCAAATGTTTCCTTCTATGGGAATATTCATCAAAGATTTTTTGATTTCTATCGGTTTTAGCCCAAATATCATAATCCAACAATTCTTTGTAGGAATTGGATATAATTTAGTCTTGTGGATTATGATTTTAACAGCTTTCATTGTTTTCGGGAAGAAATTCATTATTGTGACACGATTCATTAGTCCTCAAATGGTGTATCTTGTACTTTACTTGGTTGCTTTATTGGTAATTCTACAGCTGAATCTTCCTGAAATTGCAAAATATTTAGCCATCTTTGCAACCAATATTTTGATTTACTTAGTTTCAGGCCCATTGCTAACACTTTTATTTGGGATTAAACCTCTAGAAGATGAAAGAGTAGCAAAAATAATCAGCGAAGTACAAACAAAAATTAAAACACCGATTCGAAAAATTGGTATTGTGAATGCACCTATTTTGAACGCTTTCGCATTTGGTCCATGGTTTGATCAAAGAATTGCTTTTATTGCTTCAGATCTAGATCAATTCACAGATGCTGAAATTCGGGGAATAACAGCTCATGAACTGGCGCATGTCAAGAGAAAACATACACTTTGGTTGCTAGGTCTCACCGCAGTCGAATTAGCAATTAAGGCTGTGATAGATGCCCCCTCTACTTATTGGGAATATGTTTTAGGAACGAATCAGACCTGGGATTTTCTAAGTTTTTGGATTTTTAACATAGTCTTATTCGCATTTTTACTCACTTTCGTGAAGGTGATGGAAGGACAAGCGGATAAAATGACGAGGGACAAAGGATTTGGTATTGATTTAGCAGAGTCATTATATCGATTGGAAAGCTTTTATTATGGTATTGCAGGAGAGATTGGGTTCAACGCTCAACTAATGACTGGTAAAACACGATCCAAGGATGAAAATATCCGTTTTATGGGAGATCAAGCCTATTATCTCTACCGTAATCTTGCACCAAGTCGGATGACATGTTTTATGAATTTAATTGCTTCACATCCTCTTACAACCATTCGATTAGCAATGCAATTGGACCATTCCATTGGGGCTATTAAAGCAGGATTTATGATCTGGTTATTATTAATACCAGGTTTAAGAAAACGTACAATACGTAAACTTCAGAAAAATCACAAAAAAATGGCCGAATTGTTATCGCAAAAGTATCTCCTTCATTTCGGTTCAATAGACGAATTTATAGATATTACTTTTGAAGAAAATTGGACAAGATACTACATTGGACGACATGTTCTTGCAAAACCTTGGTTATCTGAAGGCAATGCCTATTGGGGAAAATTATTATCCTTCAATCGCACGGAAAATGTAGTTTCTCCTATTGAATTAGAAATGGAAACATCTAATGGTTCTAGAATCATGTTACCCAAAAGTGATTATAGTTTCGTAATAGCGGAACCACAACACAAATACTATACAAAGAATGGGAGTTCTGTCATTCTAAATCATGTTCAAATTGAAGATGGGAAATTTAAGAAGTTTCATTTCACTCAGAATGGAAAAAAGACATCGTCTCGCTCCATTGGATTGGATACATATGATTTTCAAAAGCGAGATTATTGGTTAGTGTACAAAGATGGCATAATCCAATCATGGAATCTAAAGGAAGTACACATTGCTGATAATTTTAAGAATTCTGCTTTTATTTTTGAAGATGAAACTCAAAATGAAAAAAAGTATTTTGGACAAGAGTTGGTTATCTCTTCTCCTCCTTTATTGCATATGATCTATGCAAAAAACTGGCATAAAGAAAATATTTTTTTCAGGCTCTTGCAAAGGTTAGAAGAACCATTTATACTCTATGATAAAGAAGATATTGATATCGGGGCTCCCTGCAAGGTTAAATCCATCTCGAATGATGAAATAACCTTTTCAGAAGGGAGAACTACAAGGTCACTTTCCCCCAAAAAGATTGATGCCGTTATTCTGGATTATCCGTTCTTTCTTGTAAATTTTCGCAAAGAAATGGGTTTTGGTAACATAGTTGCGATGAAATTATTCAATAGGGGGTTAAAAATCAAGTATGTGGGACTTAATAGCTATTATTCCTAATAAAATGTTTTGAGTATGAAAAATAGTCTATTTAATCTTGAATCTCAAGCGTTTCTTTTTCTATCTCTGCTGCTCGTTCACGACGTTCACTTAACGATTCAGAGAGCTGAGTTAATTCCTTATTTTTAAGCGCGATTTCATCCTCTTTTTCAATAAGGGCATCCTTTAATGTTTGCAATTCTTTTTCATATTTTTTTTGGTCAGCATTAATTGTTATGAACTCAGGTGATGCCTCGTCGTTCTCTTTCGCAGCTAATATTGTTTGCCATTCCTTTTTCCGTAAATCCATTTTTCCCTGCCTTAAGTTTTCCAATTCTTTATTTAGGTTATTAATATTCTTTTGTTTTAAATGCAGATTAGATTCTCCAATTTTAACAAGTTCCTCAAAGAGCTCAACAATTTCTGGATTGCCAGCTTCTTCCCCAAGAAATCTTTGAACTGGGTTTTTTTCGTAAGCTATGGCTGTATTAACTAGCCCAAATTCTCCCGAAAACGTACCGCGTTGGACTTCACGAGCGTATTTCTTGAAAATCTTCTTAAAAGAATTTAAGTGTCTTCCAATTTCGATTTCAAGCTCAGTCAGCCTGATTCCTCGTTTTCGAGATTCTTGAATCAAAGGGTTCTCTAGGAGAAGAGTATACTCTTTTTCAGTTTTTTTATTGGAAGTCCCTAATGCATCATATTCATTTTGTAATATATCTAATTCTTCTTTTGTTGAATCAATTTTTTCTAGGATGTTTTTAACGTCGGTACTTAAACCTATTAGATCCTCTAAAGCTTTAATAATAGAATATTCCTCTTTTTGAAGATCCCGCATTTTATTCAAATCAGATCCTAATTTATTGAGAGGAACATATATTGTCCTCTTCTTAATCATGAAATCTAGCCCCATTATCGAATCCGCAACACTCTTTTCACGAGCTACTTCATTAATTAATCGTGAGAGCACTCTGATGAATTGGTTTAACTCACTCGAGGTCAGTTTGTGTGACACATCAGGAACTTCGAAATCGGAAAAATGTCCATCAACGGAATGAGCTAAGGCATTTATAGCTTTCAAAGAGCGAAAGTAAATTTTACCCTTTTTTGTTATCTTTTTAACTCCTTCCTCTGTGAGAAGAGGATCGGTTTCCTCAATGAGCTTTTTACAACCCTCATTTATTTTTTCAGTATGTTTAGCTATTGATTGGAGTAATTTTTTGTTCTTATCGTAAGCAATACTTATGGTTTTCCTTTTTTGAGTGTTAATTGCTTCTATGTGGCCTTTAATCTCATCCTCAGTCATTAAACCACCTATTTTTTCGCATAATAAACTGATGAAAGAAAAAGTTCCTCCAATCGTGTTACCATCATTTCTAAATGTGGTTTAGAATCACTTTTTCTTTTGAATCCAATTATGATATGATTCACCTCACCTTTCTCTGACATGGACTGCAATCCATCGGAGGTTGGGGAAATTGATTCCCACATTTGAGGAAGGACGGCACAAATTTGCTCAAACTCGTTAATTTCCATTTCAACTATAGATTCCTCACTTCTCTTCAATCCAGTCAATGGAAAGCCACTATCATCACTCACAAATGAAGCTATTACTTGATTCTTATCTCCTCCTTCAGTCATTTGCTTCGATAAAATTGCTCTAAGAGATAGCCGCATCTGTTCCTCTAAATTTTGTCCCATTTTTCGTTTCATCAACCTAACTATTAACGTTTTGTCATAAAAAAGATCAAATCTCAAATATTAATTCTTTTTGAACTATGGACCGAAATTTTAGACTAGTTCGAAAGGATAATATTTTCAAAGAAAGTCAAAGGGAGATGGCTAAGTTTCGTTAGTTACGTTGCTTCAAGGTTTTAATTGGCGTGAAAGAGCTGTCAGATACTAATCAATGAGGATGATCGATGTTACCAGTTAATATACCTACAAATATAGTATTTCGTTCTGGTAAAACAGTATTTATACTTATTTTAGTTATTATCCCGCTATTAACCGTCTCTCTCGTAAGCCCAACTTTAAACACTCAAGAATTGAAGACAACAGGAGTTTCCTCCGAACCTATGTTGAATAATTTTAAATCGAAGCTTGCTGAAAATGACGGGCTTGTAGAAAATATCAGCTTTGATATAGAAAGTCTTTTCACTTATATTGCTTCGCTCTATAAGGAAGAAGGGATTTTCCTAGAAGCAGCTGGAGGATATTCCACTTCTATTGCTACTTATGAAGCGCTCTCCATTTTAAGATTCTTTGGATTAGATTACTATCAATTCGGTTCTAATTGGCAATCAACAGAGGTCACCATTGCAGACAAGCTATTGGATCTTAGTGATGAATCAGGTTCAGGAGGATATGCTTTAACACCCGAAATCAGTTCCCCTACATTGGATGGAACATTTGGTGTAACGACTTCACTCTGGATTATGAATGAATTACCATTAAAACTAAAACCAATAACAGCAAGTCTCATAGACTTCCTTTACAACACAACCTTTGATAATACAAATCGTGGTTTTCACGAGGTTGGTAAGGATCTCTCAATTAAAGCGACTTTTCAAGCATTAACAATTCTAGATTTGATTTATCAGCTTGTAATTAGACCAGAACCAGAATTACAAGATAAAGATCTCTCAGGATGGATCCAAGATTTTTTCACGAACTATTCAACCGATCTCTCTAAATTTCTAAATAATTCATGGATAGAAAACTCCTATTTTTATTCATACACTCCCTATCGCACAAAAATTGAGGATACTTGGTATGCTCTTCAAGCAATCGATATATTAAATCGATTAACAAAGCTTTTCGGAATACCATTGCCTATAGATCTCACTGATTATCGAAATCCAGTTACAAATTGGTTGAAGTCATTAAAGAAGACGATTGGGCCAACAAAAGGAGGATTTGGGACATCTGAGTATGCAAATGTTTCTGAGACTGGAATGAGTATTGCAATTCTACACCTTCTCAATGCAACAAATGAAATCAATCACACAGACACAATTTCCTTTATTTATGCGTCTCAATTTCTTAAAAGAGAAAACCGAACATATCATGCTTTAGAAAGAGTTAATTTTGGGGGATTTGGACCAAACAATCGAACATATCACAAGAGTGAGTCAAACAATCGAATAAATATTCATGATACATATTTTGCAGCGTTAACACTTTTTCTAACAGGGGATATTTTTAATGCCATTGAACTCTCTTTAGTAACATCTCACTATAAAGACTACCCTAACATAAACAAAACAAACTTGATTATTCAAGGCCAGACTGGTACTATAGAACAACATTTTACAGTCTACAATTATACATCTCATGGATCCCTGGAGTTAATAACAGTTATTGATGAATGGAATCTTACTCATCCTGCCTATACTGAAAGTAACGCGGCGTTCTATGGGAAATCAGATGCTCTATATGAGGTGAACTTACGTGAAGATTCCAACGTCAATTTTAATTGGACATTAGGAATACACAATATTTCCAACATGATTTCAATACGAAATTTACCAATTATTCGATCCCCAATCTATTATACTAATTCTACCGTATTTGTTGGTTATGTAAACACAGTAAAATTCGATCCAAGTGCCATCAGACCTGGTGATAACATTAATGTCACGATTCTTTACCAAAATCGTTCTCTTCTCACAGATTCAACACAAAATATTACTTATGGTAGTGTAAGTGCAGATTTAGTGTCACCAAATGGACAAAAAGTGACTTGGTTTGAGTTCAGACCAATTAATACAACCATAGGAGGGATAGAACTTACTTGGAACGTTGATAATCAATCAGTGCTGGGTACATGGGAACTTACACTCACCTTCAATCAATCCAATTTCGAATTTGTATCTATAAATTTAATTGAAGTTACAGACACGGTTGTTTTCTATAACATATCCAAATTGCCTCGATATTTTCCTGGAGATAGTATGGATCTCAATATTTCTTTAAAATATACCAATGGCAATTTTACTACTAATGCAAATGCATCTGTGGTTTTTTCTAGTAACAAAACTCAAGAAGAGGTTTTTAACCTCACATTAGAGCATTTAGATGGCAATATTTATACATCAAGGAGTGAAAAATGTCCAACTCGTTATTTATTCGGATTCTACAATGTTTCTATTAGATTAACTTGGAATATGTCATCTGGATTTCAAATTGATTCAATCTTTAATGATAGTCTTCCAGTTATCAATATTGAAGGGATTCCAATAATCTTGGAGGCATCTTTTAAAACCGACTACAGGAATGAAGTTCCACTAGAAGACAATAATCATCTTTATTATGGTGAGACCATCAATTTATCCTTAAAGATAGGATTCAAATCCAATTCTAGTTATTATATCATCGATAATGAGACAGTGGTTGTAATTGGGGGATTGGTTAATTCCACAGATCCTTCATCCTTTATTCAACTATTTAAAACAATACAATATAATGATACTCATTTTCTGAGTGGTTCAATCAATACAAATCTTCCTAAAGGAATTTTTAGAACTAGATTCCAAATACAATCAGAATGGAATGATTCCTTTGAATATCTTCGCCTTCCAGGTGATAACACAAAGCATGCAGAGTACAACATCTCCCTCATGGGAACCTTTGAGATCTCGGATGTCCATTATATGACTACGGAGATATCGGAAGGACTCTACCATTATGCTCTTGATAATTCTTCAGTTCTTACTATTTCATTTAGTATAATAAATTCTGATCTTGATAATATTTCAGTACCAAATCTTAATCTTTATGGAATTCTAGACATTAAGGATTCTGTTGGAACTCTGAATCAATCACTACCCAGTATTACATCTGCATTAGATCAAAATGGAATGTCGATCTATCTTTTAACGTTTCCAATTTCAAGTTTAACTCAGAATAAATACGAGATTCGGATTTATACTTGGACAGCTATAAGTAACCATCTAAGTGTTGGGCAATTATCTCCAGGTTTTAAAATATCAAAAACTTTTCCTGGGAAGCCTATAATTCAATTACACGAAGCGATTATACTCGTAACAGGAATAATTTTCATTATTCTGGTTTATTTAAATTTAAAGAAGTATCGGTGACTAATTGTCTCCCAATATCTACTGCCCATGCTTCAAAGAATTTTATAATGTCTTTTAACTGGTTTTTTGAAACCTCTGGAAAGTGTATTCCCAGCATTACTACTGTATAATAGCGAGTAATTTTAGCAATACTTCGTGACATTCTCCCAGCAAGCTCACCATCTCGGTGATGAGGGAGTGAGAGGCAATGATAATTTGCAGATTCCTCGCCATTATTACGAATATATGGAACTCCAATTCCTATACCCCCCAAATGATCATTGGGGCCAGTTATGTCGATTATCAAACCAGTTTTCTTGAAGAATACTGTAGCAATTAATTGGTGAGAAAAATAACTGGTTTTAAAACATATTAGCTCTTTCAAATATTATCCCCTTAAAAAAAGGAAGAAAGAAATTTCTTTTCTCTAACTCTCTTCACTAGTTTCAGGTTTAGGTTCTGTTGTTGAATCACTCTTATCTCCTTCCTCACGCTGACGACGCTCTTCTTCCTCACGCTGACGACGCTCTTCATCCTCACGCTGACGACGCTCTTCTTCCTCACGCTGACGACGCTCTTCATCCTCACGCTGACGACGCTCTTCTTCCTCACGCTGGCGACGCTCTTCATCCTCACGCTGACGACGCTCTTCATCCTCACGCTGGCGACGCTGATCAATTTGTTCTCGGAATCTAGAAATTTCTGTATCTAAGCTTTTAACTTTCTCTTCAGCATTTTGAATGCTTTCTAATAATGAATTTTTTTCTCCTTCCAGCTTATCTTTAGAGCTTTTCAATGAGCTAAGTTCTTCAGTTAAATCTGATAACTCATTATCTAAAGATTGCTTTTTCTCCTCAGAAGACACTTTTGAAAACTCTAAATCAGAAATCTGATTATTAATAGTTTCTAAACGGGTTTTAAGTTCTTCAGTACGTGTTTCAAACTCTGATTCCTTTTTTTTCAATTCTTCCCGATGTTTTTCCAGCTCACTCTTTAGATCATCAACAGATTTTCCTTTAAATTCCGGAGAATCCTCCACCAATTGTTCAACACCTGGGGGTGAACAAACTGGACATGGAGGACGGATAAAATAAGACCCACAACGGGAACATTTTGGCATTTTCATATCGCTCCTAATTCTTCTTTAAACTTGGTAACTTCAGTTTCTTTTGTCGATATATTCTCTTCGATCTTTAATAGCTCAGATTTTTGTCTTTCTATCTCCTGTTCGATGTTTTCTTTTTCTTGAATCAAATTTTGCTTTTCTTCTTGTTTATTTTTTAGATTAACTTCTATCTCCGAAACCTGAGAATTTAATTCATCCAATTCCCTCTTTAAGTTTCTTTCGATCTCTTCTTGTGCTGCTACTTTTTCAGTTAGCTCTTGAAGTTCAAGGTCTATTTTTTCTTGAAGCTTTTTTATTTGGGTTTCTATGTCTTCAATGGATTCAATCAATTCCAAGGGATCAATTATTCGGACAGCTTTAGCTTCTTCTTTCTCTATAGTTGTCACGGGCGACAGAGGCGAATCATCTGGAGTACAAAAAGGGCAGGATTTCTCGCTAAAATATGCTCCACATTTTTGACAAGTAGCCATGTTAGTTCATCTTCCAATTTTGAGTTTTTTGAATTATTGATTCCTTTTCTCTTTTTTTTTAACAATTTGCTTTATTGCTTGCTTCATAAAAAAAGGTTTTTCATTGCCTTAGTTTACAGTATTAATAGAAAAAACAAAGTCGCTGGTTCTTATGCTTTCCTTTCGGACTGTGTATACATCATTATTCCTCCCAATCAAACAAGTTGACACACTACAGATTCTTTGTTTTTCAAAGGGCATGTTAACCCAGAGAAAACCCACAATCCGAGGAAAAATTGATTATTATTTTAAGCAGGAGCTAATGTGGCGTCCTAGGCGGATATTTTGGGAAGAACATGGTAAATGGAAACCCTATCCTCCCAAAAATACGATTCAAGAAATTTTAACTAAATCAAAACATATTTTACTAAGTCAAGACCTTTCTTCCAAAGAAAAGAAAGGCATAGAGCGTTTTTGTGACGATTTCGACATCAGAACTCCTCTTAAGGAACGCAAACTCTGCCCATTTTGTATATTTCACGACAGAGTGACCCTCCTTCCATCAACAGACAATTATTTTGTGTATGGACGAGAGGTGTGTAAAGTATGTGCAATTCAGGAGTTGGAAAAAGAAC
Source organism: Candidatus Hodarchaeota archaeon (assembly GCA_016839665.1). The sequence continues at coordinate 3,832 of JAEOTU010000035.1, read as the reverse complement.
TTAAAGCGAAAAAAATAGATCTACTTGCAAGTCCAGGATTTAAGAAGTATGCACTATCTCTATTAAGTAGATTACATGACATTCAAAGAGTTTCAGTTGTTTTTACAGGTGATCAAGCATCTATTGGCGATCTTACACTTATTCAGAAAGTTGAAAAAACATCCTCGATGGAATTAGAGCCTTTTGTCAAAAAAATTACTGAATTTAATATTCCAGATTTTCTTTTAAAGACGTTAAAAATACGAGAAATTGATAAGTTTCTACCAATTCAAGTTCAAGCACTTCAAAAAGGACTGCTAGCTAATAAGAATCAACTAATTGTAGCGAATACGAGCGCTGGAAAGACACTCATTGGTGAGATTGCTGGAATCCACCATATCGAGAGAAATAAGAAGAAAATGATTTTTACAGTCCCTTTAGTTGCTTTAGCGAATACTAAATTTGAAGAATTTAAAAAATTTTACGGAAAAAAGTTAAAAATTGGGTTACGAACAGGACGTTCACGAATTTTCAATTCCCTTGAAGAGAAAAAGGCATTTTATCGGGATCGGTATTCCATCAGGGATTCTGATATTATTGTGGCGACATATGAAGGATTAGATCTTCTAATCCGTGCAGGCCAAATTGATTTCGATAGTATAGGTTGTATTATAGTTGATGAAGTCCAAACTTTAGCAGATCCTGAACGTGGTCCTACACTCGATTGTATGTTAGCTAAGATTAGGGTGTATGCACGAAACGCCCAAGTAATTGCCCTTTCGGCTACAGTCGGAAATCTAACCCAATTTGCAAGTGAAATCTCGCTAGATTTGATCACATTTGATCAAAGGCCGATTCCTTTGGAACAACACATGCTTCTTTCAAGGAGTGAACATGAGAAGATGCGTCAGATCTCTAAACTAGTACATGAGGAATACAAAATTACTTCTAGTGCTGGTTTCCGAGGTCAAACGATTGTTTTTACCAACTCACGAAGAAAGACAACTGAAATTGCAGAGTACCTGCGTTTCTCTAGCTCTCTAAAAGCCCATGCTTACCATTCAGGTCTTTCTTATAGTTTAAGAAGAAGGATAGAATCAGATTTTATTGAAGGAAAATGTCCAGTTGTTGTAAGCACATATGCCCTAGGAGCTGGTGTTGATTTCCCAGCATCACAAGTAATTTTTGAATCTTTGATGATGGGTAATATCATCCTTGATCAAAATAGTTTCACTCAAATGGTAGGGAGAGCTGGAAGATTAGGAAAACATGATCGTGGTAGGGTCATTCTTCTATGTTTGGGAGAATCGATTTCTGCTTTGGATTCTAGATCAGAAGTAGAAATCGCTTTTGAACTTCTTAATGCTAAACTATTACCAATAGAACCGAATTATGATGAGGACTCATGTGGAGAACAAATCATCTCAATCTGTTCTACAAAAGAGTACATATCCCCGAAAGAGACTAAAAAAATCTATCAAAGAATGATAGGAACTTCCAATTATGATTTCATGCAGTTAACAAATCAGTTAATTCATCATTCTCTAATAAAAATCTATAAGAAAGCCAACCAAAGGTTCTTGGGACTTACATCACTCGGTCGAGCAGCGACAATGTCATTTTTCTCCCCTTCTAAGATTTTATCAATTACTTCCCTTCTTCGTCAAAAGAAACACTTTTTATCGATAGCTCTTGAAAAATATCCTCCTCAAAACATCTATCTGTCTAAAAAACTTCATGGATATCTTGAGAAGACGTATCATATGAGATTTTCTACCCGATTGATCAACAGTGCTGTTCTTGATGTAATGAACGCTTCATTAGCAGGAAAAGAGGCAACAGAACTAAATAAGTGGTGTTTAAATATTTTTGCCAAGTGGACACAAACCTTTTTTAACTGTACTTGTCCAGAAAACCCCTTCTGTAATTGTGCTGGACAACAGATTGGACGATTCTTAGTAAATGAACGCTTAAGTCAAAAAAATGTCAATCAAATTTCTACAAGCTTATCGCAATTTGAGCTCCTTATTTATCCTGGGGATGTTTTAACATTCTTAAACGGATTAATTCATGAACTTGAAGGGATTCAACGAATTGTACTAGCCAGTGAAAAGCCAAATTCAGGGAAATTAATATCTATGTTAATTGATAAGATTGAAATTCCCCCCTAAATCACAGTTGAGTCTAGGTTTCTTCTGTATTCTCCATAGTAGTTCTTTTATAATATTTAGCAAAAAAACCTAGTCCTACAAATGCTAAAAGAAATCCACCTGCATACAAGAAAGCTTCTACTAGGGTTTTCATGGTGCCACCTAAGGCCGCGATTGGTAATCCTATAATAATCAGAGCTGCTCCAATTATTCGATCATCCATGATTATAGTCTCTTTTACTTAAAACGTGATTAAAGAAATCTGTACAAGTTATTTCATGATAGATTCTTAGGTTTTTTTGGTTACTTCCTCTATTTCATCATTAATTAGTTTTCTGATATATTCTTTATAGTATTGCATTCGTTGAACCGTTGTAGCTTCTGCGCGAACGGATAATACTGGTTCAGTACCACTTTTTCGAACTAACACCCAACCATCTTCAAATTCGGCTCTAATACCGTCGATTGTTATGGATTTTAATGCTTCCACTTTTAAAAAGTCTATGAGATTTGAAACCACTTCTGATTTAATCTCCTCGGGGCAAGCCATTCGCAGCTCTTCTGAAGCTGGATATTGAGGTAAACCATGAATTATTTCAGAGAAGGTCTGTTCTTGATCTGATAAAATTTCGAGCATCTTTAAAGCGGAATAAATTGCATCATCGAATCCATAATAATCGGCTCCAAAATAATAATGGCCACTTTGTTCACCTGCAAAAATTGCTTCACGTTGTAATAGAGTTTCATGAATCCAAGAATGTCCTACCCGTGTGAATCTTACTTGTGCTCCTAACTCTGATAGATATTCCAAGGTGGCTTTTGAGGTTTTAACATCAATCAAAATCTCACCCCTAGGATGTTTTTGTAATAGATCCTCACCAAAGAGCATAATTACTTGATCAGGACTTACTATTTCTCCTTGATTATCTACAAAGCCGACTCTGTCACCATCAGCATCGAAACCAATCCCAATATCAAGTTTATACTGATTGACAGCCTCTTGTATGAATTTTAAGCAGGACGCTTTCGCAGGGTCAGGAATCATAACAGGGAAATGACCATTTGGTTCACTGTGAAACGCTTGAACAATCATTTTTTTTGACTCCAATAGCTTAATAATCGGATAACAAGTACCATTTCCTATTTCTACAGCTAAATTAAACGATTTCTTTGGATTAAATTGAGATTTCTGAAATTGCCAGTACTGTGATGAGTCAATACCCTGTAGTAAGACTGGTTGCCCATATTCTGTATTTTTAACTGTTCTTATAGTATTTTGTTCTATTATCTTTTTGATATGAGTGAAAAAATTATCTATGTGGTAAGAAACTCCGCTTCCATCACAAACCTTGATTCCATTATAGTCAATCGGATTATGACTCGCAGTTATCATAACGCCACCATCGATTTCAGGATTTCTGGCAGCCAAAAAATAAATAGTTGGAGTAGTACAAATCCCTACGTCTAGAACGTTGCATCCTGCTTCCATTAAACCAGCGGAAAGAATTTGTTTTATAATAGGTGTAGATATACGGACATCTCCACCAATGACAATGGTTTTTTTGGGAGTAAAGAAGGTTCCAAAAGCCTGACCTATTCTTAATGCTGTTTCCGAGGAAAAATGATCTGGAAATTTCCCTCGAATATCATACGTTCTAAACAAATGCTCATGAATTTTCATCTATTCACCGTTGTTTTCTGTT
>JAEOTU010000287.1 GCA_016839665.1 Candidatus Hodarchaeota archaeon | reverse complement strand
GTTCTCCAGCAATTGCGGCCTTCAGATTCTCGATTGTATTTCCTAATGTTGTAGGTACAACCCCGTCAACCGTCAGTTCATCAATTTCTTCATCTATATCTTTTTTCAGCTGGTTGATCATTCTAAACAGCCATTTTGCGTGCTCCCTTTCATTATCAGCAGTTATTAAGAATAAATCAGCAAGCTGTTCATATCCTTCTTTTTTTGCGATTTTAGAGTAGAAAGTATATCGATTCCTTGCTTGACTCTCACCTATAAACGCTTTTGATAAGTTTTTTATCGTTTCATTCATTTTTCCGGACTCTCCTAATTTTCTTTAGACTTTAGAATCTAATAATTTGTTGCTTGAATTTTTAATATTATTTCTTTCTTCTATCATCATATTGAAAGTTCTTTTATAATAACAACTAGCAACTCAAACAGATATCAAATCTCAAGGATCTTCATCATTTAATGCGCATTACAAAGGATTCATAAGACTCTCAGGATTGCAGAAGACGCGAGATATTCATGAAAATGTTTTATCAAAGATTGGATCGTATTTAGTGAGTAAATATCGACTAACAATCATTCTTTGGATCTGAGAAGTCCCCTCATAAATTTGATACAACTTTGCATCTCTAAAGAGTTTTTCAACTAGATAATTAGTTGTATAACCAAATCCACCAAAAATTTGCAAAGCATCACTAGCAGTCTTCATCCCATAATCAGCGGCAAAAGCTTTAGCAATACTTGCAGAAATAGTATTATCTCTGCCTTGGTCGGCTTCCCAAGCAGCTTTCCATGTTAGTAGGCGTCCTGCATCGATATTAATTTTCATTTCAGCAATCATAAATTGAATGGATTGGTAATTGGCTATTTTTTGTCCAAAAGATTCTCTTCGTTTTGCATACGCAATTGCATACTCCATACAGGCTCTAGCCATTCCACAAGCAAATGCTCCAATAGTAGGACGTGTGTGTGCAAATGTTTGCATGGCTATTGGAAATCCTTTACCAGGTTCACCAAGAATATTCTCTTTTGGAACACGTACTTCATCTAAACGAACCATTACAGTATTTGAAGCCTTATGCCCCATTTTCGGAATGGGTTTTCCAACTCTTACACCTTCAGTATCCATTGGAATCACCACCCCAGTGATACCTTTATGCCTCTTTGTTCCTTCTAAACGACAGAAAGTACTCATCAAAGAAGCAACTCCCCCGTTTGTTATCCACATTTTTCGTCCATTCAAGACAATCTCATCTCCTTCAAGACGAGCTGTCGTGGCTATCCCAGCAACATCGGATCCCATTCCTGGTTCGCTAGTTGCGAAAGCAATGAATTTTAACTCTTCGGTTAATGGCCTGAGAAAATTTTCTTGTTGTTCAGCTGTTCCTCCTATTAGGATAGGTTCTGCTCCCAAGCAATTATCAAATAGACTTGTAGTAATACCTGGGTCGGCAGCAGCAGTTTCCTCAACTATTAAACAGTTGTCAAGTATCCCTAATCCTGGTCCTCCAATGCTTTCTGGGAATATTGTATTCATTAATCCCTGTTCAAAGGCTTTTTGGAAAACATCCCGAGGAAACTCGCCTGATTGATCATATTTTCTTGAGACGGGAATAATCTCCTTAATTGCGAATTCCCGAGCTTTCATCTGGAGTTTTTTCTGGTCTTCTGATAAACGAAAATCAATCATTTTATACCACCTAGGTTAGTAATTATAGTTTAGTTACAAAATTAAGGAACTGAAAGCTTTCCTTTCAACCTCCAGGCGATCCATGGAAAAGAGAGTCTTTCCACGTCCAATCCCAAACATCTTGTTCAGTAAGTGCTTCTTTTTCGACGATCATTTTATGAAGACGTTTTAATAGTTGGTGATGACGAATTTCATCATTTAAAATCGCTTTTACAACAACTTTTTCCTTCTCGTCATCTAATTCCTTCCAAAAGACTTTGTAAGTATCAATAGCCTTTTGTTCCAACTTGATATGTTTAGCAATATTTTCTTTTAATTGATCCGTAGTCTCTTCTGGAATTAAGGGAGTAGTTCCTGTGTTTAAAGCAATAAGAGCATTTAACAAAGAAGCATGTTTATTAGAATCCATAGCAATACCTAAAATCAGTTCTTTAACCATAATATTTGGAACGTCTTTCACAGAGGTATTTGCGGACTCTACAATTTCCTCCTCTAATTTAATCTGGTTTTTATAAAATTCAACCCGTTCTTGTGTGTTCATACATTTATCTCCTCTACAAGAGGTTACTAGTATTCTCACTTGAACTATTCTTAAAGAACTCTTTGCTTTTATCAAAAGCTAGATAATTACATTATGAATCTTAAGTCTAAATAAAAATATCCTAAGTAACCATATTAACTAAATAGGAAGAATAATAGGAAGAAAAATCTTTGTCAACAGTTGCAGGGCATTAGTTCTTTGTTTAAAATAGAGAATTGAAATTGTATATTATTTCTCTGAAGCTTTAATTTTATTTTCAGTTGCAACTGAAATTAGGTAAGTTACTTGATTCTTTGAATAACAGTAGCAGGACAAACTCTCGTTACTCCCTTAATCTTTTCTAATTTCCGAATAAAAGTAGTTAAATCATCGTTATCTCGAAACCAACACTCAAGTAAAAAATCATGATCTAAGCTAGTTTGAAATATACTTCGAACATGCTCTAAATCCCTTATTTCTTCAATTATTGAAATAAATGCTTCAGCTTCAGCATCAAATCCGATAAAAGCTGTTAATTCATATCCTAGTTTTCTATGATCAATCTCTATGGTAAACTTCTTAATAACACCATTCTCTTTTAGTTTCCTAACTCTTTTCCGAACCGCAGTATCTGAAACCCTAAATTTTTCTGCTAAATCAATGAAGGAAACATTAGAATTGTTTTGAAGTTCGACCAAAATTGATTCGTTCGATAATTTAACCATAGTCCATCAAATTTCGAACACGTGATGAGCTTTTTTTATGAATATTGTTCGATATTCGAACCTAACTTTATTTAAAAAACAAAGCAATTTTTTCCAATAGGATTCTTTAGAACTAATAATCGAAAGAAGGTAAAATAAAATGGCTTTAATTAGTGAAAAATTCAACGAGGCGTTAAATGTACAAATTGGTGAGGAACTTAATTCAGCTAACATTTATCTAAGTATGAGTATTTGGTTGAAAGAACATTCGTTCAACAAGTTGTCCAGCTGGTACTTTGCACAATACAATGAAGAACTGTCCCATGCTTACAAGTTTATGAACTATATCATTGACGTCGGTGGAACAGCAAAAATTCCAGCAATTCCCGAACCGAAATCTGATTGGACTTCAGTGAAAGAAATTGTAGCAACAGGTTATGCTCACGAACAGTTTATTACAGGGAAAATTCATGAGCTAGTGACTCTTGCAGAAGAGTTGAAAGATTACAATCCAAGAGAATTACTCCAATGGTTTGTTACAGAACAAATCGAGGAAGAAGCTAACGCTAGTGAACTAGTGGAAAGACAGGCTGCTTTCAAGAATGATATGCTCTTTGATCAACATACTGTAAGAGAAACAGAATAGATCCTCTGAAGGCATATCGAAAATTTTTGCATTAAAGGTGTTTAATATGGTAGATTTAAATGAATTTTTCCAAGCAGCGGATTGGAAGAAAGAGAAACATGCTCCTGTTATTGAAGTAAAAAGTAAAGACCCAGTAGTGGTAGAAGTCAGTGTGGGAAAAGAGATCGAACATCCAAATACAGTCGAACATCATATTCGATGGATTCAATTGCTATTCCACCCTGAAGGAGAAAAATTCCCAGTAGAAATAGGAAGGATTGATTTTAACTCACATGGAGATGCTGGAAAAACAGAACCCAAAGGGTACTTTTCTATCAAGACAGACAAACCTGGAACATTAATTGCTTTCTCTTTCTGCAATATCCACGGTTTTTGGAAAAACGAAGAACCTCTTACTCTCTAATGATGACTTTAATGTTATTATTAGAGAAACCCTTTTTTTTATTTTTGAAGTCAATTATCTGTCTATATACTTATTAAGGGGAATCATATTCCCAATAAAACGCGATTAAAATGAAATATGTGGTTATTGGTAATGGTGTAGCAGGTGTTTCTGCTGTTCAGGTCTTATCCAAAGAAAAACCTTCAAACACAACAATAACTCAATTTACTGAGGAACCATTTCTTGGCTATTACAACCGACCAAAGATACCTACGTTTATTAGAAACAATGAAATGACTATTGAAGACATTATTGCCTATAATCTCGAATGGTACAGAAAGTTGCAAGTAGACTTGCATGTTCAAGAGAAAGTAGAGAAAATAAATGCTGAAACAAAGGAATTAATAACACAAAAGAGAGTTTATCCTTTTGATCGGTTGTTAATAGCGACTGGAGCGGATTGTTGGTGCCCTTCCATTGAGGGAAGACAATTAAAACACTTTTACGCGATAAGAAGTCTCAACGACGCGGTAAAGATTCGCGAGCGATTTAAAGTAAGCAAAAAAGCAGTGATTATTGGAGGTGGAGTTCTGGGTCTTGAAATCGCTAGTGCAGCTGCCAAACAGGGTCAAGAAACGACCGTAATCGAATTCTTTCCCCACTTATTACCAAGACAATTGGATGAAGAAGGAGGAAACATTCTCAAGAAAATTCTAGAAAAACGTGGTATCAAGATCCATGTGAATAAAGAAATTCTGAGAATTATTGGAGATAAAGAAGTAGAGCAGGTTATTACTAAGGATGGTTTGGAGATATCTTCAGATTTAGTACTAGCTTGTACTGGTATTAAACCTAGAATAGAACTAGTACGGGATTTTTTAAAAATTAACCGTGGAATTATTGTTGATGATCACTTAAAAACATCACACGAAGATATTTTTGCAGCAGGAGACTGTGCAGAACATAATGGAATAGTATATGGCCTAATTCCTCCTAGTATTCAACAAGCAAGACTTGCAGCGCACAATATGATTAATAAGGATACTAAGTATAAAGGATCGAAAATATCTTCAACGTTAAAGGTTACTGATTTGTTTTTGAGTTCTTTTGGTTACACTGGAAAAGAACCTGAATTAGGCTATAGCGTAAGGAAATATATCAATGAAGAGGAATATGTTAAACTATTTATCAATAATGATAAAATAAAAGCCGCAATCATTTTGGGAGTTAAAAATGCTATCCCTCTAATTAGAAATATATTTACACAAGAGAAATCCGTTTCAGATAATGAAACTAGAATAAAAAAAGTCATTCCAGATCTAAGTTGAAATCAACTGATCTAATGCAATGAGGGAATCAGATATCTTTTAATTTCTTATTAATTATCTGAATACGTTCTTTTAAAATAATCCAGACGTTTTTTTTCTCTGAAAGAGAGGTTTTCAAGGGACAGTTCTCGCCATGAGGACAATTATCTTTAAATCCTCCGTGATTTTGAAAAATAGGGTGAAAAACTTCATCATATAATTCTTTTTCAAATTCTGATGTAAACTCACTACTGATGATATTCCAGTTTTTATGTGCATATTTATTTTCTAGTAAATCTTCAACTCGTCTTAAGATTTCATTAACAATTGTATTATTATCTTTTTCTAATCCAATTACAACTGAATGGCCTGAAGGAACAGTCTTCCCAAAACGCATCACAGTGTTAGCTAAAACAAAAGACTGGAAAGAACTACCTACTGTTTTCTGAGTAAAATTTTCAAGAAAAGTCAAAAATGTAGTTAAAAGAGCCGGTTCTTTCCTAGTTATCCGACAAAAGTCTGAAAAACATTTACTGAAAATTGGGAGACCAGAATCCTGATAAATCATCGAATACTTAACCATTGTATAACAACTTGAAGAAACTAATTCAACATAATCGTTGAAGACTTCTTTAGAATAAAAAGTTATGCAATTGGGGGACGTCTTTCAGGAATCATTTTCATGGCTTGGTTCTGATCATAATCGAGTCTACAATAAAGTGTACAATAGCAATAACCATATTCTTTGATATCTGGTTCTGCATATCGGCAAGGGCAGATAATATCCCGGTCAATCTTGGGATCCTCTTGACTATCTCGGCACGGGCAGTTGTAGTATCCTAATCGATTGAAGTTGTCTTGCAATCCTTGGATTAAATCATCAAGTGATTCTTGATCAGAATTTAACTTCCAACCATTTCGGTTGGAAATCTTGGTTACATACTCCCGTACATCTTTAAGGGATTTTTGATTATTCATTGGATCATTTGCTCCCAAATATCTGGGTTATATCCAGAATCACATTGAAATTTATTTACAACGAGAAATGGAAATCTTGGTTTAACTCCAAAAACATCTTCAATATCTTTTTTCAGTATATTTTTCTCTTCCACAGGGATTTTATCGATATCCAGGTAGGAGAATCCCCACCCGTGCTTTTTAAGCCAGCGTTTACCTCTCTTACACCACATGCAGGTAGAAATTGCAAAAAGAAATATTTCACTATATTGTTTTCGTGTACCTTCTACAGTCACAACGTTTCCTGGAATTCTAATGGAATTAAATGCCATAATCGGACTACTCGTATCATTTCCTCAAGAAGGAACATCAAAAAGAAATTATTTTCCATTTTTCAGCAAATTTCCAAGAAATAAATAACTATTATGTCAAAATTTCCATGATTAACAAAGTGATTGTAATATAACGTTTAGAGAATTAAGGTTTTAAAAATTCAATAGACATGCAACTACTGAATCGAATTTATCTTTTAAGGTGGTAAACCTCCTAAAGGAGCTTTTATGAACATTCTAGATCATAAAAAAAGAAATAAAAACCGCTAAAAAAGTAAAGATTTTGTAAAAAATTGAAGGTGATTTTAATGGCTAAGTGGGAATGTCTTATTTGTGGCTATATATATGATGAAGAACAAAAAGGAACACCGTTCGCAGAACTCCCCGATGATTACACTTGTCCTGATTGTGGAGCAGGTAAAGAAGATTTTGAAAAAATTGACTGATCGATTTTTCGTCAGCTCAATTTGATTTCGTGTCTTTTTTTTCTATAATAATCTTATTAGGTTAACATTTATTCTCAGGAAATCTTAAGGATATATCCTTTATTTCATCAAAAAGAACGAGGAATGTATTTTATTTGCCAGCAATTAAACTAATTGAGAATATCTTCTGGATTGGAGTTAATGATCGGACAACAGATCTCTTTGAAGGGATCTGGCCAATAACCGATGTCGGGGTGTCTTATAACAGTTATGTTATCAAAGGAGAGAGTGTAGCACTTATAGATTTAGCTAAAGGAATTAAGACTGATGATTACTTAACTCAAGTTGAGGAGGTTGTAGATACTACAAAAATTGATTATATTATTATCAATCATGTAGAACCTGATCACACAGGACTCATCAAAATAATGTCAAAATTAGCTCCTAATGCTACATTCGTGGGCACTGAAAAAGCTAAAAACATGATTACGGATTTTTATCAGCTGGAAGATGCAAAAAACATCAAATGGAAGGTTGTTACAAGTGGAGATGAGATTAGTCTAGGGAAAGAACATACCCTAGTTTTTTATGAAGCACCTTATGTCCATTGGCCAGAAACAATGGTTTGTTATGAAAAGAAAACACATATACTTTTCTCTTGTGACGCTTTCGGTAGTTATGGAGCATTAAGTGGAAAAATTTTTGATGATGACAAAGGAGTTGACCAGAATTTCTATGAGGAAGAAGCATTACGCTATTACACGAATATCGTAGCAAAATTCTCGAGATTTGTTATAAAAGCTATTAATTCCTTAGAAGGTTTAGAAATATCAATGATTGCACCAAGCCATGGTTTAGTGTGGAGAAAAAACCCAGAAAGGATAGTAGAACTCTATAAACGCTGGGCAGAATATGCAAATGACCCTTCTGGTGGTGAAGCAGGGATAACTCTTGTTTTTGCCTCAATGTATGGGAATACAAATAAAATGATGAATGCGATTGCCCAGGGGATAGGAAAAACAGGAATTCCACTCAAAATCTTTGATGCTGCAAGAACACATGTATCTTACATTTTACCGTATTTTTGGAAGTATAAGGGAATTATCATTGGGTCTCCTACTTATGAGGTAAACCTCTTCCCCCCAATGGCATATGTTTTAGATATGGCTGTTCGAAAAAGAATGATCAATAAAAAAACAGCTTTTTTTGGCTCCTACGGATGGAATGATGGCGCAAAAAGAGACTTTGAAAAAATCGCAGAGAAATTAAAATGGACAGTCTTAGATACTTTTGATTTTGTCGGAGGACCATCAGAAGAGGATTTGAAGAAAGGAGAGGAAATGGGGGAAAGACTTGCGAATCAGATACTAAAATCTGACTAATAAAACCATTTCTTCCTTTTTATTCGCATCAAAGATCCAAAAAGTTTACGAGAGAGGTGGATTTAATTCTGAAGCTCTTCAAGAGCCTCGAAAATATCCTTCTCGGTAGGAGGACCTTCATTTAATTCGTAAGGAATATCGATGTAGCGAATGATTCCTTCTTTATCAACAATGAAGATGGCTCGCTTCCCAAATCCGAGGCTTGGAATGAATGCGTCATATTTCTTGCTAACTTCAGCAAATGGAACCCAATCAGCAAGAAGAGGATATTTTAAGCCTCCAAGACTATCTATCCACGCATTGTGCACAGGAATGGAAGCAACACCGATTGCTAAAACTTGAGTATCGAGTTTCTCGAATTTGTCTATCTGCTTACTATAAGAAGGGAGTTGATGAGAACAAACAGGTGTAAAATCCTGGGGGTAAAATGCGAGCATCACATTTTTCTTCCCTCGGTAGTCTGAGAGACGGACTTTTTTCCCGTTTTGAGAAGGAAGTGCGAATTCTGGAGCTTCATCTCCAACTTGTAACTTTGTTTCACCTTGTATTACTTTATTTGCCATTTTAAATCACAATAAATAATTTATTAAGATTCTTTTATCTGATTAAGGTTAAAGAAGGTCAAATTATAAACTTAACTATTGTTTATGAAATTAACTATTGTCTGTGTGCTCTCTTCGATGCTAGGCCAGAATAAAGCACAAAAGAAATCTTGAGTGATTTACTCAGAGTTAAGAACAGAATACGCTGTTGATGAAAAAAGGAACGAGGACAACATTAATGGGGTTTAATTTGTATCCAGCGAAAAATTAGCGGTATATTCAATTATGGCATCTTGTCTAAGTATGATTACCTTCATAAAAGAGACACCACTAGGAGGAGAATCGAGACAAGAGGAGTCTTAGGGAGGTTGATTTTATGCGCTAATCTGAACACTATTCAGAGATATTTTTTCATTTATTTCAACAATTAATAGACAGAGTATTCCAAAAGCCATAATTCCAAGCAAGAGAAAGCTTGGGACTCCTTGATCTATCAATAAAAGCAAAATAATCCATTCTGCAATGATTGCTAGAATAACAAGGATTGAGAATAAAAGGAACAAGTTTTTTGAGGTAGGAATACCTAAAATATTCTCTCTAATGATAGTCCATACTGCAAAACAGGATATAAAGCTTCCAAGTCCAATCATACTCCATCCAAAAATACCTACAACAAACCATGGACTATTAAAACTACCTAATGATTGTGAGTAGAAATAAGAAAAATCATAGCTTCCTTGTTCATATATTTTTAATTTGTAATCAAAAAAATATTGGATTCTCTCATTACTATGATTTGTTTCAACAAATGGTAGATATCCAAAGAATGGAATGAACACGCAAGAAAGAAAAAATCCAGAAATTAAGAATATTCTGACCGAAATTGAATTACGTAACTGGGAAATTAGTCTATTCTTTATTGAAGCGTCAACCTTTGATTTTTTCTTAGAAGATGACGATGGCAATATTTGCTCTTTAGTACCCATAGGAAGAAAATTTTGATAATTTGCACATATTAAGCAAAGGATCCCTAAGAACATGAGTCCAACTAAAAGTTTATTCAAGACTGGAGTATTTTTGATATCTTCAGGATATGGAGAACTCCCAAAATAGCCAGTTACAATTTTACCTAAAAAAAGTATCCATTCAAGGATGATGGAACACACGGTGAGAAAGGATAAACCATTAAAAATGTGGAAGAACTGATTATTCGAATTTCTCACTTCATTGATGAATATTACTACCGCAAAGATGAATGTAATAATTCCCAGAAAGATTACAATCAAACCATAGAATTCTAAAAGAGAAGAATCGAAAGAAACAAAACCAAGAGGAGTATCAAAATGATATTTTTGAATATAATATGTTCCTTCAACTACATGACCCCATTTTTTTTCTAAAAATGGTAGTATTCTAAATAAAGGAACAACGATACAAGTAAAAAGAAATACAGTTATTAGAAATAACCGTATGATGGGTCTATTTTTGATACAAAATGAAATAAATGTCAGCTTTTACTTCTTCCTAATTCCTAAATTTATCTATACAGTCTACAAATGATTATTTAAGGTTTTTGACATCTGCAGGAATAACAGACCAAATCCTTTGTTAAATTCTTCCATCTCCAATAATAAAGTTTTCTCTGTGTTAAATTAAACTGCCACAATAGATAACTTTTTGTCTTTCTGCTGACGAACATGTGAAATCATAATGAATCGTAAGAATGATACTCAGCTAGAATTGGCTCTTACACAAGTAGAACTGGATCAACTAGCTGACCGTGCTTTGATCTTACTGTCTTTTAAAGATACGGACACACAAAACTTGCGATTTATCATGAATTTACTCGGTATTCGGACACTCAAAGAGAAGTTAGCGTTCTTGCAGGAGATCTTCTGGTTAATCAGGAGGGGGTTTGTGTATGTCCCTGAAGGTCTCCCTCAATTGATCGATTTTAGGTCGCTTCTGACGGCCAAAGCCCTCCGAGAGGTTGAGAACCTTGACCTATGTCTTCTGTGTCCCCATGAGAAACTGATCCAAGAAATACAGAGGGAAATTAACAAAGCAAGAGAGAGAAACAGTAGTTTTTAATTAAAACGTTATGACTTTAGAATCATTTTTTAACTTCAAATGTTCAATCTGAACTATTCACATTTTTATGACTACCTGATGCTATCCTTTTTCATCCAATAAAGTCATAATCTTCTCCTGATTGTGTATAATCTTTTGATATTGCTTATAGACGATGAACAAAAACACACAAATCCATTCAAAAAAGAGGATAAAAATAGTATATCTGAAAATAGTGTCACTCGCTAAAATTATCCCTATCAGCACTAATCCTCCTGGCACAATGAATAGTTTCGGGTTGAAGAACCGTTTCGTTGTTTCATTCTCCCTGATATAATATTGAATCTGTTTTATCACACCACTCATTTTACTCACCTTTCCTTTCCGTGTGGACGAATGTTTTTCGCTACTTCTCTATTTTATTCCTTTCCTTATTTAAAATTTGTGAAATCCCGGTCATATAAAATCAAAACGGATCATCTATATGAGAACTCATTTTAAATAGCCCGTCGCTCTCCAAATTCTTCGATAGCATCAAATAGTTTGTCTTTAATCCGCTTGGGAGTGTCAGGAGTGATAATGGAATAGACCAATCGTTCGTCTTCCATACCATCAACTTTAATCATACTTTTAATCATATTCCTCATAGGGTGATTTCTGATGCCCCTTTTATATTCAGAAACAGACTTGCTTCAGGCTGGTATATACGGTGAATGCGGTGGGTGATCCCCTCCGTAGATCGAGCAAAAAATAATCCAATATAATATTCAATAATCCTCTGTTTTGTAAAATGTCCTACTTTTATTGAGAAAATCGACTAGAAAAGAGGAGATTATTACTGTGTCTTCTCACTCTCTACGAAAATTTAAAAGTAAGTATCTTTAATTGGTCAAAAAAAATAGCTAAAGTAAAGAGAAATCACAATTATGATGAAAAACTTCTCTAATGAAATTGGTGGGTTATAAATGGCTTCTAATTCATACTTTAATCGTCCTCCTTTTGATACTTTTCCTTTTAAAACATTCCTACAAGTACTTGATAAAATGGAATATCTTGGTGAGGAATCTTCTCCTTATGAAGTGTCACCAGGAACAGATCTCTGTATAAGCGACACTTATTATTCACTAGGGTTCCTAACTTATCTACATTCTTTTGGTAGAGTTGTTAAAGATGGTGATGAATGGTTTCTCGATCCTAGAGGAGAATCTCCACCAGAAAAACCATACAGGTTTAAATTGATATCTGATGCTGCTGAAATTTTACAAGCTCTCTTGGATGGGCATCGAACCATCACAGAAATTCAGACCGTTGTCTCGAGTCTTTCTGAAGAAGCAATTGACGACTGTCTTAATGTTCTTCTATTGTTATCTCAAAAAACCAAGATTGTACAACGTTCCACAGGATGGGATGCTACTTTTATTCTTACAGAATGGGACTAATACAAAAAGATGGCATAAGGGATGGAATCAAGATATCACAAGAGATTCCTAAGACTTCTAGAAAGACTAGGATTCAAACTTCCACGAGAGCATGGATTGACTGCAATTTGGGCAGCATCAGTTCTACTCGGAATAGGATTATCATTAGGAGGAGAAGTCAAAATTGAAGGGTTATTGCTGTCTCTTACTTTTTCCTTACTAGTAATTTTTGGTTCAGATTCAATTATGGAAACGATGAAACGCAAGTTTTCGAATATTATTTGGCTTCCAAGCCTCACAATCATCTTAAGTGGATTGTTAATATTCTTATGGAAACCAGTTCTTGAAATATTATTCATTTTTAGTATTCTAGGACTGTTGACAGGTGGGTGGTTGATTTATGCAATTCACTCGAGACACCTCTCTCTCTATGAGCTTATATTTGGTTCAGTAGCTCTAGCGATGTTAGCTCCCTTTATCTACATTGTTTCAACAGTTAATGTCCCCATAGAAACTTTTTTCAAAGCTTTTTCACTCTGTTGGATTAATATTGGCGTAACGATATTGTTGATTGTATACGTTGAAAGTTTGCGAGGAAAAGTACCAACATACAGTTCGCTTTTAATTTGGTGCCTTTTCCTAACCTCATTTATTCCATTAATACTCCTTCAACTCCTCCATCCCATTTCTCTTATTGCAATAATTGAACCAACTTTTCTAAGCATTTTTCAGACATGGAAAAAGGAACTGTTAAAAATCTCAAAAAAACCGATAAAAAAAGTCGGTATCCAATTGTTACTAAGATTGTTTGTATTTGTGAGCCTTATTCTGATAACGATTCCTATTGCATACAGTTGAATTTAAAAAAGTATAAATCTCGAGATCATCAATAAAAAAGAAAAGAATGAAGTGATGTCGAATTAATTACATGATTGAAGGAGATGATTAAATGGCTGATGATGTGTTTATTCTCCAAACCTCGGGAGTACCGCTTTTTGCAAAGTGTTATGGCGGAAATTACTGCAAAATGCATCCAGATCATGCTTTGCAAACAGGGTTCTTAGCAGCAATGTATTCTTTTGCTGAGGAATCGTTTGGGCAAGACGAATTAAAATCAGTAGTATTTAATGATATTAGGTTAGATTTCAAAATTGATAAAGAAAAGGAAATTATCATGGTTTTTGCAAACCCCCTTGGTACAGAGAAAGTAGAAGAGCGTATGAATCAGGCAATGGCCACTTTTTTAGAAAAATATGGTTCAAGAATTAGCGATATTGTTATCGAAGATACTTTTCAGGAATTTGAACAAGATTTGCTTGATCTCAATGTAGTTCAGAGAAAAGCAATGGGTGATATTTCCCCAAAACTGGGCAAGAAAAAATCCCTTTGGTCAAGAATCAAAACACGTTTTCGAAGGTAACTCCAACATTCTAGTGCTTAAATTTTTCTTTTACTTCTTTCAGAGAAGCTTTTTGGATAGTAAGAGTCTTTAACGTGTGCAGATTCTGCTTTGTTCCAATCAATATGGCTCCTCGTAAAGTATTATCTTTGAAGAAGAGCTTTTGATAAACTCC
>JAEOTU010000286.1 GCA_016839665.1 Candidatus Hodarchaeota archaeon | reverse complement strand
TCAAAAGTATAAACACGTAATCTTTGCCTCAATATCCGAAGAGTTTGCTCAACATTCCATCACATGTACTGCAGGCAGTAAAACGTTTAACCTTGCAGGTTTTCAGCACTCTAATGTTATAATTCCAAATAAAAGCCTTCGAGAACCTTTTAAAATTCAAATGGAAGCCAACGCTCTCACCATTCCCAATGTTTTTGGAGCTTTAGCTTTACAGGTAGCATATGACAAAGGAAAGGAATGGTTGGACTCCCTTATTTTAGTGCTTGAACGTAATCTAAATTTCCTAAAAGAATTCATTACCAATAGCATTCCTAAAGTCTCTGTTATCGAACCAGAAGGAACATACTTAGTTTGGTTGGATTTCCGATCTTTTGGATTAGAACCCAAAGAATTGGAAAAAAAGATGCTTGAGGAAGCAAAATTAGCCTTAGATTCAGGATATAAATTCGGAGCAGGTGGAGAAGGATTTGAACGTATTAATATTGCATGTCCTCTGTCTATGTTAGAGGAATCACTCAAACGAATTGCGAAAGTATTCAGGTAATGGTTCCCATTCAAGTCTTCATTTTCCAGATTGTTCCCTCTGGTTTGTCTTCAAGTTGAATACCTCTTTTCAACAACTCAGATCTTATCTGATCAGAGAGTTCATATTGCTTAGCTTCTCGCAATTTCTCTCTCAATTGTACAACCAGATCCACTATAGCGGAAAAAGAACCCGTTCCCTGTTGTCCCTGATCTTCCAGTGTGATCCCGAGTATACTTACTAATGTGATGATTTGATTTTTCGCTTGTTCTAGGAGGGATTCCTCATCATCTAGAGAAGCATTAACCTTTTTGATAAACTGCATGATGGCCTGAATTGCTCCAACGGTATTCAAATCATCATCCATTGCTGTGATAAAATCATTTACAACTTGAGGAATTGCAGCGCTTAGGTTCGACTTATTACCACCTGATGCCTGATCAATAGAAGCAATTGTAGTTCTAATCCGATCAAGGAGAACTTGCGTTTGAGTGAGTGTATCACGATTGAAATCTACACTTTTTCTATAATGAGAATTGATCAAGAAGAGACGTATTAACATTGGGTCGTATTCTCGAAGGAGATCACGAATGAGGATGAAGTTTCCTTTAGATTTTCCCATCCTTTCACCGTCAACAGTGAGAAAAGCTGCATGTAACCAGTAATTCACAAACTTCTCACCAGTCCGCGCTTCAGATTGAGCAATTTCATTAGGATGATGCAAAAAAAGATGGTCGATTCCGCCTCCATGTATGTCTAAAGTAGTACCAAGATACTTTTGAGACATGACAGAACATTCCAGATGCCATCCTGGATAACCTAACCCCCAAGGCGAAGGCCATTTCATTAAATGCTCTGGGGGAGCTCGAATCCATAAAGCAAAATCTTGTGGATTACGTTTTTCAGGATTAACTGCAATTCGTGCACCTGCTGATTCTTCAGAATAACTCGAAGGGCTCAACTCCCCATAGGATGGAAATTTAGTTACATCAAAATAGACTGATCCATTTACTTCGTAAGCGTATTCCTTTTCTAGTAAATCCTTAACGAATTCAATCATTTCTAGTATTTCTGCTGTAGCGCGTGGATAAATATCCGCTCGTTGAATATTAAGAGCATCCATGTCTTCAAAGTATCTCCGAATTTTGGTTTCTATTAATACCATAGGTTGAATTTCTTTGGCTTTCGCCGTACGGATGATTTTATCTTCACCACTGTCCGCATCATCTGTTAAATGGCCTACATCTGTAAAATTTTGAACCCAAAAGACATCATATCCTCTCCAACGGAGATATCTGACTAATACATCCCAGTAGGAATACGTTCTTGCGTTTCCAATATGAGCATCCTCGTAAACTGTTTGACCACAAGAATAAAAACGAACTTTTTTATCTTCAATTGGGATAAACTCTTCTTTCTCTCTAGTTAAGGAATTATATAGTTTCACAAGGATTGTCTCCGCTTTTTAACAACAGAATATTGAGTTAAACTTCCTTTTCTTCGCGTATAACCTAATTTTAGGAAATTAAAAATAGTCTAATAAGTTTTTCAAACAAAAATTTGGATACGATAAGCAAAAAATTATCGTTGAATTTAGGTATTTATCCACAGAGGAGTAATCAATGAATGATATATTTCCGATAGACCAATTAACGCCTGAAAAACATAATGAATCCCTCCCTACGGAACCAAAATTAGTGACTGATTTTGATCCAGATCGTCGTAAATTAGCACTTTCCTATACACGTGTTTCTCATCGACTTAGTCTACTATTGATGGTAATTTCTTTTTCTATTGCTTTAATCATATTTTTTTCAAGAATAACTGTCATTTTTAGAGATCTTCTCGTTCAATTCGTTACTGAGGATCCATTCATTCTCGTAGGAATATTCTTCATAATGGGTTTTCTGATTGCTAGTTTGGCGGAGTTTCCAGTCTCTTTTTACATCTTTTCGAATTTATCAAGAAAATATGGTTTATCGAAATTGACAAACAAATTGTGGCTTAGACGTTATGCGAAAGGGGAGTTGATTGGCTTTATAATAAGCTTCCCTTTATTTGAAGGTTTTTACTGGTTTTTAAGGATCTTTCCAGAGTTATGGTGGTTCTGGTGCACAATTACGGTTGTGGTATTCACCTTAATCATGTCATTTCTCATTCCGATCGTTTTACTTCCCCGATTTTATAAATTCGACCCTTTAGAAGAAACTCATCCCGAGTTGGCGTCTGAGCTTACTCGATTGACCCAAGAAATGGGGATTAAAACTACTGGGGCTTTCAATTGGCGATTAGGAGAAATAGCTTCAGTAGGAAATGCCGGTCTTTTGGGTCTAGGTGCTACTCGGAGAATAATTATTGCAGACACCTTTTTGGAAAAATATACGACAGATGAGCTTAAATGGATTCTTGCCCATGAAGTTGGTCATTTCAAACATCACGATCTACAGAAAAGACTCCTTCTTGGGAGCTTGTCTACTCTCTTCATGTTTTTGATGACGCACATGTTATTTACACCACTTGCAACTCTCTTCTTGTATCCAACAACTATATCGGATGTTAGTAGTTTTCCGATTCTTGGTTTATGTTTCTGGATCATTGATGTGTTTTTCATAAACATCCCAAGTCTCTGGTATTCTAGAAAAGTAGAAAGAGCAACAGATAGGTTTGCACTGACAGTTGTTTCTGATCCTATCATTGTTAAGAGCCTGTTTATTAAAATGGCTGACCAAAATCTGTCAGACATCGATCCACCCTGGTGGGAGGTTCTCTTCTTTATGTCTCATCCTTCAATTAGTGAAAGAATTAAAATTGTCGAAACAGCGTGAATAAAAACAGAGGAGAATAAACCATTACAGTAACAAGTTCTTTTTTAGCTTAGCAGGTTCATTAAATGAACAACATCAGCTTCCTCAATATTCAAAAATACAGTTCTAATGAGAAAAATGGCTAAGATGAGTAATACTGGTGTTATGATTCCACTGAGTAATATTATAAAAGGCCAGAGGTTAACACCAATGAGTATAATTAGCCAAAAGAACGTAAGATCTCCTAAAGCGCCCATGAATAGAATTAAAGCTGTTCCTACAAGTGTTTTAATAAATCCTTTATCCTCAATAGTAAGCAGATCCTCTTTCAAAAGTTGATAAGACCTTACTACAATTCTTATAACGAGAATTGTTATTAAGATTAGGGGTGTAATGTATGCAATTATCAAGAGGATCGAAAACCATGGATTTGTATCACTCATACCTAAAATTGCGAATGAAATCCCAGTAGTGATACCGAAGATAAAGGGAATGTATTTTTCCCAAAGAGTTCGCCTATTTGTGAACGCAGTGACATAAAATAAACTCATTTCAAGAGATAATATTGAGTATGCAATACCAACAATCCTTTTAATTATAAATATAGTTGTATCAGGTTCTTCTGAAAAAACCACCATTAACCCAATAATCAGAAAATAGAGGATCATACCTAGACTTAGCATACCAAGATGAAAAATCGATTCTTCACGAAATTTTCTCCAGATTTTAAAAAATTTGATTGCAGCATAAAGAAATAAGCCCGCAAATAAAATGAGGCTAATCATTGCACTCAAACGGAGTAAAACATCAATCATTTGCGATCACCTATTATTTCTTTAGTTATATTTTCTGCATAACCACGTGCCCATTCGTGAAGCTTGTCCTGAAGTACGTGAGCACAGAGTACGGAAGGACGTAATTTTGTAACCTCTGATAACCTTTCAATTTCATGCAATACCTCTAGGGGTAAGCGTACAGTAATCGTTGATGTTCGCATGTAGAGCATCCTCTGAAATGACATATAAGGGGTTGTGCACAGTGTACACGAGAGTATTTAATAATCATTGTCGTAAAGGAATATAATCCTCTCCGAAGTGGATTTGATCCTTGAAGAAGATAAATATTATAAAAAAAAAGAAAGATCTTTGAAAGGACAAAGATAGGTAATTAAAATGTCGACTGAACGAGTAGAATATGAAATCAGCCCTATTGGGCCTCGCTTAATCGCTCTTGTAATCGATCTTGTGGTTGTTGTCATACTAGGCGTAATTTTCACATTTTTAGGCCAGATCGATTGGTTTGTTGTAGAAGCAATATTCAATCTTGGTATTGAATATGTCGAAGTAGTACCAATCGCCTTTGTATTTATGGTTATATTTAGTTTACTAGTTTATTTCATTTTGGTCCCTAGTTTAACTGATGGTCAAACTATTGGAAAATTAATAATGGGCCTTCATGTAGTCTATGATGACAATTCAAGTACAAAAAGAAAATTTACGACTCATACAAAACGACTATTCTTCATGCGAGGCGGAACAAAAGTGGTTAAAGTCGTAGATATGCGGCCTGAGGGACTTTAACACCCGTTAAATAGAAATAGGTTGTCATCCTCCTCTCTATTTCGTAAAAGGATTGTTGTTGTGGAGCGTCAAGGACTTACCAATATAGTTCTGAAGCAGGAGTAAATTTTTGGGTGTAGTCTTCTGCTATAATGCCATCAGATAAACGAATCACTCTATCTCCCAATGGGCAAATAGCCTCATTATGGGTAACTATGAATACTGTGCGATTTTGCTCCTTTCCAGTCATGGCTTCCATTATTTCTAAAACTTGTCTTCCAATCTTGAAATCCAAATTTCCAGTTGGTTCGTCAGCTAATAAGATTTCAGGTTCTTTCGCGAGTGCTCTTGCAATAGCGACTCGTTGTTGTTCTCCACCACTTAATTGGGCTGGGAAGTGATCGATCCGATCTCGAAGACCAACTCTAGCAAGATAATCGGTAGCTTTTCTACGGACTAATTTGGAGTCAAATGAAACATCACCATTTGATCCTGTTTTCACACCAATTAGTTCTAAGGCGTACTCAACATTTTCTAAAGCTGTTAACCGTGAAATAAGGTTGAAGAATTGGAATACTATCCCAACTTTCTTTTTTCTATAGGTAGTTAACCATTTAGCTGACAATGTTGAAACAGAAATTTCACCTACTGTTACGCTTCCAGATGTTGGGATGTCCAATCCGCCTATCATGTTTAGAAGTGTTGTTTTACCAGATCCCGACGGACCAAAAATGACGACAAGTTCACCTCGTTCAATTTCAAGATTAATTCCATTTAACGCTGGAATTGTGGTTTCACCCAAGGTATAATCCTTGCGTAACTCCTTCAATGTGATTAAAGTCATGCTTTTTCCTCCTAAATAACTCGTTCCTTGGTCGCTTCTGCCAGATTTAAACCCAAAGTTCTTCTCAAGGGGAAGAATTCCGCAATTAATACCCCTATAAAGGTCAAGACAAAACTATTAACCATGGTGAAGCCACTAATAAAGAGTTTTATTCGAAAGAACTCCATATCAAGGACTACAGCCATGAAGAACCATAGTAAGATCCAACCAAAGATGAGTCCAAAGAAAGTACCAATAATTGTAATCAGGAGGTTTTCAACAGTTACATTTCTTATTATCTTACGATTTTGGGTACCTATTGTTAAAAGGGTAGCAAGTTCTCGTTGTTGCTCTTGTAAGTTAATATATACAGTATTATATACCATTACTATAGCCAACAAAACTGCAAAGATGGCAATGGCATACATAATCACAATGAGCAGATCTAATAACGCTAACAGATCAGTTGACTGCTCATCTCTAGTGTAGATGTTTCGGACATTGTAATTGTATGATGAAAAAATTTCAGCTTTTACTCGTTCTAAATTATCTGTTGTAGGGTCATTCAGTTGTATTAATATTGTATTTGCTGGCGATCCAGGAAAATTGCTTACAGATACCAAATGTTCTAATCCAACATAAGCTACAAGTCCATTAAACTCGTCTACTATCCCAGAAACGTGAAATGAGACATTAACCATTTCAAAATGAGCTCTTAGGGGAGCAGTACTAACTAGTTTTGTTAAACGGGGTAACTCTAGGAGAACATCGTCTCCTGTTGTAACATGAACCTTTTCAGCGATTGGCACAGTGAGAACTATTCCATTTGGATCATACTTCCCAGATTTAGTAGTAAAGTCGAACACATGGCCTTTATAGCCATTCACTTCGCTAATACCAATCAATTGAACTGTTTTACTGTTTGTAGATTTGGTTGACGTTATTGTTGCCCCAGAAAGCAAATGATAGGTCGTATTTTGGACTCCTTCGATATTCCTAATACCTGAGGCGATATCTGAGGTGTTTGTAGGAACTTCACTAAAATCGACACGTAGATTCCAATCTTCAGTAACAGTATAATGGTCTATAAATGCCTTATCCATTGATTCAATCATCCCCCAACTCATACTAATCAAGGAGACTGAAATAATCACTGCAAAAATAGATGAAAAAGTTCTTCTTTTACTCCGGAAGAAATTCCTAAGAGGTAATCGTAATCCAGTTACTCGGAAGGTTATATGAAATTTCTTGAGAAATCGTTCAGCTAGGGGAATCCTCCCAGTTGTAATATGGAGTGAAGGATCAAAACGAAGACTTTCTGCTGGAAGGGGCTGAATTGCTCCCTTTACTGGAAAATATCCTCCAATTAGACCAGTTAAAATACCAAGGATTATACCTATTAAAGCAAGCGGCCATTCAAAAGTGACTATTGCGGGAAATGGGATAGTAGCTATATTAACATACATCGGACTAAAGGCGCCAGAAAGCATAACTCCTAGTATTGTTCCTAATATTGTCCCTAATATTGATACAACAAGTGCAATTCCCAAATATTGTAATATTATCGTGTTTCTGCTATAACCTAACGCTTGAGCGACTCCGATGTCTTTTCTTTCAGCAACAACCATTCTTCCTAACAAAATGTAAAGTCCGCCTACTGCCATCCCTAGTATTATAACGGGGAGAGCAATGCCCATTTCTCTTGCTTCTTCAATATCTAGTCTGAGAAGATAATACGATACCTGATTATCGATATCAATGGGTTCTCCCAGTTTCAAATCATGGTTACTTTCAAGATATTCCTTTAGGTCCTTTGCGACCAGTTCTCGTTTCGAAGAAGAAAGCCCCGAGTCAAGTTTTACTGAAATCTCATTCACTTTGCTTGGAACACCTAGTAGTGTTTGTCCAGTTCTGAGAGGCATGAAAATAACCCCAAACCGACGTGGACTGGGTAAAATATCTGCATATGAACCCATATTCATTAAATATTCAGGTGAAGCTATGATAGACAAAATTTGAAATGAAATTAAGTTATCTCCAATTGCAATAAACTCATTGGGTTCCAGTTTCCAATATTCTGCAATGTGAGCCTCCACCAGACAAACGTTACGATATTGACTTGTAATAGTTAAATCATTACCATTTAGAACCTTGTATCCATTAACAGAGGGTTGGAGGCGAAGATTATTATTGTCATCAGTTGTTTTAAAAGCTACAATACGTCCATTTTGTTTATTACCTCTGATTTTAAATGTTGTATCATAAACTATCCTTAATTCAAAGCTTTTTATTGAAGATCCTTTCTCTGTATTTTTGAACTCATTTATAAATCTCGTTAAGTTCTCATCATCTATCCAAGCATCGCTCCCAGATCCTCCCGGGTTAGCTGTTTGAACAGTAAAACTAGCCATATTATGCTCTCTAAACGCGGTCTTATACGTGTTGTCCATGTGAATAAATGCGGTTACGAACAGATTAAAAGATGCAATTCCTACAGAAATTACCAATGCGATTGCAAATAGACGAACTTTATTTGCACCAATTGCTCGATATATGTTCTTTATTGTTTTTGCCATTTAATCACCCTATTACCAGGATATAGCCTCCGCATCCGTTGGTTCTTGTCTAATGATAGAATCTACTTCACCTGATCTTAAACGAATGACCAAATTGCCTATTTGGGCAATTTTTTGATTATGAGTGACGAGAATTACCAGTATTTCGGGATGTACTTTTATCAACCATTGGATGATTGCTAAGACATGCCTTCCTTCTCTGACAGAAAGCTCACCTGTTGGTTCATCACACAATAAAATCTTTGGTTCTTTTGCAAATGCTCTTGCAGCAGCTACTCGTTGCTGTTCTCCTCCACTCATCTGTGAGGGAAAATAGTTTCGTTTTTCATACAATCCTACAGCTTTCAGATATTCCTCAGCTTTACTAACAACTTCTTCTCGTGATTTCTTACCCACCAACTCAACTGCATATTCGACATTTTCCATAGCATTATAGACAGGTAACAAGTTGAAGAATTGAAAGATGAACCCACAAGTATTACGTCTATATTTCGCCAGTTTGCGTCTATTAAATTTCGTAATATCCACACCATCGACAAGAATGGTACCCTTACAACGATCTATACCCCCAATAACGTTGAGCAATGTGGTTTTGCCTGAACCAGATGGGCCTAAGACAACGACAAGTTGTCCACTAGCTAAATTTAAAGATACATTCTTTAAAGCATATATTTGTTGATCCCCCATTTGATAAACTCTCTCCACATTTTCTAGTTTGACATATCCGTCAATTCGATCTAAAGAAACTGTTTCTGCTTTAACTTCTGGAATTGGTATATCTACTTGTTCTGGTTGTGCACTAATTGTTTTGCTAAGAGTTCTCCTCATTGGGGATTTTTTTTTTCCGCGATCTCTTTCATCTTAGCTAAAAGATGCGTAGATAACGTTGATACAACGTCTTTACCAGGATTCATCACCGTGGCTAGAAGGATTTCATTCCGCACGTAAACGTCATATTCTTTGTCCAAATTGGCAACTGATTGCAAAACTTCTAATGCCTCATCATTATCAACGAGTGAACTCATCTTGGAGGCGTTAGATTCAGCCCCAAAGACTCTTGCTAGAGTTTGGAAGGGTTTTTCACCTGGTAATGCTGAAAAAAACTGGCGAAGGGGTGATACGTTGCCTATCTCACAAAATTTATTCGGAGTGTCCTTCAAATGGTCTGGTAAAGGAAAAAAGGATAAAACACCGAGATTTTCTACTTTGTCTAGGATTTGTTCGATTGTTAAGAAGTCTTGTTCCATTACAAAAAACATTCTTGACGTTACTTTCTCAAGACTGACATGAATATCATGAGCAAACCCAGCTAAGAGGACAAGGGCAGAACGAATTCCTTCAACTGATTTTGGAAGAAGAAATAAAGACTGAGAAGGAAAATTTATGACCCTATTGAAGCAATCAAGTTGTGGAATCGTAGCGTCTTCAATTTCACCACCTAAAAATTCTTCCATTAGACTTAAAATAATTTCCATGCATGGATAAACCCTAATAACACTTGCATCGAGAGGAACGAGTACTACTGCAACGAGTGAAGGGAATTCGGGTTTTTGAGAAGCATAAAATATCATTCTGTGTTGCTGAAAACGGATATATCGAATAGGATCCCCTTTCATGATCTTTTGAGTAAATAGGGTTAGCATATTAGTGAGAGTAGCAGAAATCTCTGGTCGTCGCGTTAATCTCCCCACTCCAGACCTGAATATGATTCTATCCTGATTAACAATTAAGATATCGGAAGGTGGATCTCTATAACTCATTTTTACACAACCCTTTTTGTTTACTGTTCACCTTGAACTCTATTCAACGTCTTTTTTACTGATTTCTTTCTCATTAATAACAAGTAGCGTATAAAAAATAATCCCAACAAAATTACACTATATTCAAAAGATGGTATTTGTCCTCCTCCAGGTATTACAGATGTTAAACTCGTCGTTTCATCAGTTTTTATCAATGCAAATAGCGTTATATTCCCTTCATGTGTTGCTTGCCAGCTGTGAGTAACAGAATTATAAGATGTTTCTAGGATAAGCCATTTTTCTTCTTGGTTGTCCCAATATGCCCATTTATACACTTCTATTGTAGAATCTATTGCACTACTTGAACCATTCAAAAGAAAAGTGAATGTCATAAACAGGATGTCTTTTGGGGCATCACAAGTAAATTTGATGCCATAAAGCATGGTGTTGATCCTTGTAGGAGGAGTAGTTTCAGGTAAGACAGTCAGATTAAATGTCTGATTTGTTTTCGATACAAGGGTTAATTGGAATAACAATTTACCTGTTGCATCAACTAAATTCAGTGTATTCGGAGATTCAGCATTAAGATCCCAGGTCCAATCAAATGCAGATGTATGAATTGAGAAAAACAAGGTTGTTTCGTTAATGTTATTTGCTTCATCCGTTGCCGATATTACTAATCTGTAGCTCCCATTCTCAAGATCTGAAAATGAAATAGTATGATTCATTCCTGTTTCTACAAATATACTACCATTTTTAATAATGGGTTCTATCGAATAAGTTAAATTAGATCGTTCAGATACTGATATTCGTAAATTCACAGTACCTTTGATAATTGAGTTGTTGATAGGATTTTCAATGATCATGTTAGGTGGTGTATTATCAATTGTGAAAACAAAGCGATTATATGACCAGATACCTGCAGGACTTTCTACAAAGACATTTAAAACCTTTACCATCTCGAGAGTTGAATTTGCAACATCAATAGGTGTTCCCTCACTTACTGTTGTATTAGAAGTGCTATCCCAATAATAAGTAATATTTCCATTACCAGAAGAAACAGAAATTCTAATTTTGCTTGAACCGTGGATTTTGCTATTGTTTTGATAGTTAAGTAATGAAATTCCTGGTGATGTATCATCTGTAATAAAAACTAAAGAATAAGAATTGTAGTAACCCGCATTATCAAATGCAATAATGAGTATATCATGAGAAGTATTTTCTTCGGGGAGGTTTACATTAAAAAAACTTGAAAATGTCGTTGAATTATCATCATGATCCCAGTGATAATAGATTATATCGATACCATAAGGAGATGCGAATTCAAAAGAAATTAATGTACTAGAAGCTAATTTTGAGTTATTATTGTGAGAGACCTGTTTTAAATTTGGCCCACTATAATCCTCAGGTGGCAGAGCAATTTCTGCTCTTGTTAAATTAAACCATATTAAACTAGCAGTCCAGTCTTCTTTCATACAGAGGAATAACCCACTGTCATCAGCATACCAGATTGTAATTATTATACCTACATCTATTGTAATTTTCCAAGCATTAAATTCTTGATCAATCCTGGTCATATATATTGTGTCAGCAGAAACCGTTGCAGTATAAGGCCCCATAGCTAATTGATACTTATCATAGAAACCAGTTGTATCTATCCAGAAATCAAACGTCGGACTTGGGTCACCATGCCACTCCCAGTAATTGCTTGCTTCATATCCATGATTAATACTCGTTCTATTCACAACTGAATCAAACGATGGTTCATCTAAAGTAGGGATTGAGTAATCACAATGAATAAACCAATGCGTTTTATTTAACGATAAAACTGTTGCATTGAAAGTATTCTCAAATGTTGTATCTAGATAGCTACTTATTGTAAGATTTGTGTTAGGCAAAAAAGTTTTATTTGGATTGATTGTCTGTTGATGCTTAAGAAAAGGCTTCCTCACAGAATAGTCATCATTTAGATTTGTTATTAGCTTTTGGAAGGTAGATTCAGGTATAATATTGTTGCCTGGTAAAATCAACACAAAAACTACTAATATGGGAATGAAATAAGTCTTGAATTGCTTTCTCATATTTGCTGAATCACCATGATGAATAAACTAGATTCAAACTCCAGATAACCACAGAATTAAT
The DNA here is from genome assembly GCA_016839665.1 of Candidatus Hodarchaeota archaeon. Next base: position 416 of record JAEOTU010000286.1, on the reverse strand, counting down.
GTGAATTAAAAAGTTAGTATACATCGTGTACAGATACTTTTTGGGGAGGTAGTAATAAGAAAAACTACTAATCAGATGATTACTAAGATTATTTAATAAACTTGCTAGTGAGCTCATAGGAATCTCATATTAATTGACAATTAAGGAATTAGATTCCTCATAATCTTATCCGTCTTTCGTATCAAATCAGATAAATATTTATTAATGAAAGAGATCTCAAACTAAGTGAAGGAATAATATTGGCCCGAAGAACACTCAAAATAACCCCAAAGCAGCAAAAATCCAATAAGATAACACAAACTGAGTCCTTAGATGAAGTTCTTTCTTCAATAGATTCTATCCAAGCAAAACGTAGAGAAGTAACTCCAAAAACACCATCCTCAGTGCCTATTGGGAAGATCATATTAGCGATCGTT
>JAEOTU010000285.1 GCA_016839665.1 Candidatus Hodarchaeota archaeon | reverse complement strand
CAGCATTAGAGGTAGCTAAAACAATCAAAGAAAAAACAATCCGAAGAAAAGCAGTACTTATACAGCAAGGAAACCTCGGTGACATCTATTACGAGCACACGAAGGAATACGATTTAGCGAAAGCGCGATATGAGGAAGTGTTAGATGGAGCACGTAAAAATGGACTAAAAAAATTTGAGGGAGAAATGTCAGGATCGCTAGGAAACGTTGCTCTTGCAGAAGGTAGCTTAGATAGGGCAATTAAATATTTTGAAAAGGCTGTAGAAGTATTCAAGCAAATAAGAATCAATAGGGAGGAAGCTAAGTGGTTATTAAAACTTGCACAGATCTATGATAAGCAAGAAAATGAAGCAAAAGCCATAGACCATTATCAAAAAACTCTACTTGTCACAGCACGACTGATTGGGGAGAAAAAGGAGAGTAAAATAATATTAACACGTCTTGCTGAGCTTTATCGTAAGCAGGGAAATGAAGAAGAAGCCTTGCAGTATGAAGCGAGAGCAAAGAAGATAAAAGAATAAATCCTGAAATTATAATTCTCTTAGAAGGTGAAGGTTCATGCAATACGTAAAATTAGGAAAGACTGGATTGGATGTTTCCAGATTATGTTTGGGAATGATGTCATATGGTGATCCTACTTTATTAAAATGGTGTCTAGATATTGACGCGTCTCGACCCATTGTGAAAAAGGCCCTGGATCTTGGAATTAATTTTTATGATACAGCCAATGTTTATTCACGGGGAAGATCAGAAGAAATCACGGGGGAATTACTCAATGATTATCGGGATGATGTTGTAATAGCTACAAAGGTGTTTTTCCCAGTAAAAGGTTATGCTACTGACCCTAAGCCAAATAAAAGTGGCCTTTCGCGATATCATATCACGCGAGCAATCAAAGACTCATTAAAACGCTTAGAAATGGAGTATGTGGATCTCTATCAAATCCATAGACTCGACCCACATACTCCCATGGAAGAGATCTTACGATCATTGAATTTACTTATTGAAAACGGTAGCGTTTTACATATCGGTGCCAGTTCTATGTTTGCTTGGCAATTCGCTAAAAGCTTGTGGATGGCAGAACAACATGGATTAGAACCATTCAGAACCATGCAAAATCACTATAATTTGTGTTACAGAGAAGAAGAACGCGAAATGCTCCCGCTTTGTAAGGATCAAGAAATAGGGGTAATCCCATGGTCACCCCTAGCACGGGGATTTTTATCAGGAAAATATACTCGTGATGGCAAAGCTGACTATATTCGAGCTCGCACAGACAAATATATGAAACCCCGCTATTTTAAACCAGAAGATTTTGATGTAGTCGAACGTGTCGTGGCAATTGCTCAAGAGAAAGATGTAACCCCAGCACAAATTGCTCTCGCATGGTTGTTTTCAAAAGATTATGTTACCTCACCTATTATAGGAGCAACGAAACTCGAACATGTTGAACAAGCAGTAGAAGCACTTGAAATCACATTGTCTGATGATGATATCAAACGCGTGGAAGAAGCCTATAAACCTCACCCCATTTTAGGCCATTCTTAATGCTTTGTCAGTATTTTCTTTGGTTTTATTCTCATTTTTCAGGATATAGACTGCAATGAAAACTTGAGTTAGACCAAATAGACCAGCGACGAAAAAAGGAACGCCTCCACCAAAAAAGCTATATCCGAAAATCTGCACCGATTGTGAAACATATAACTCATAGATTCCTGCTCCTATTAAAGGCCCAAATACCGCTCCAGTATTAAACGCAGATTGGATGCGACCCATGATTTTGCCTCGTAACATTTCGGGGATTTTATCTGCTTGAAAAGCACGATAAGCAGGTAAATATGCCTGAAAAGCAATCGATCGGAAAATGAAGAATACAATAGCAATTAAGAGAGTGGTTGAGAGAGCTACCCCGACAAATGCGAGCCCTGTAAAGACCATACCAACTGATACTATTTTCATTCTATCAATCTTATCGCTAAGCTTGCCCGCAGGATAATTAACCAGAAGTGCTGCACTCCCACTTATCGTGAAAAGAAAGCCTATTGTACCTTCATCCAAAAGAAAGGCATCAGTCATATGCAATGTAAAAATTGGTATTATCAAGCCGAGCGCAAATCCGCTCAGAACTCCAACGAAGAGAAAGGAATTGAAATACGGCGTTGTAAGCGTATCAATTTGATTAAAAGGGCTGGTTTGTTTTTCCTCAGGTTTTTGCGTTTTTAAAATATCATGGACAAAAATGATCACTGAAACCATAGATAAAAACCCGAGAACCCCTGTGAACAAGAATGGGATCGTAAATGAAGCCAATTTATCTAAAAGAAGCACATCGGTTCCAAATGTAAAGAGGATCCCTCCTAACGCAGGTCCGATAATGAAACCAAAATTAAAAGTCGTGAAATATTTTCCCATCCATGCGCCTCGATCTTTGGTAGGAACTGAATCGACCAGTAAGGCTTCTGCTGTAGGAAAAACTGCACCAGCCGAGGCCCCTTCGACTATTCGTAACAAAAATAATGATAGGAAATCTCTGGCAAATCCTAACAAAGTTGTACTCAAAGCATAAACAAGAAGTGAGACAATGAGTATTACTTTCCTACCTAACTTATCAGAAATGGCTGGAACTGTTGCAGAAGAAATAGCTCGAGCAACCATAAATATTGAAATGATTACTCCTATTTCTAATGGTCGCAAATGAATTTCATCTGCGAGGAGTGTGATAAAAATCGCTAATAAACCAAAGCCAATATTAACGATCTGGGAAGCAAAAAGAAGCATATATGCGTTCTTGGAGGAGGTTTTTTCAATTGTAGTCAATGTACCACTTCTTCTATCAGGAGCTAAGATTTTCGACATTTGATCTCTTTTCAATTCTATCTATTTTCAAGAAAATTGTTATAACGATCAATGTACCAATAAATGTCACTAGTAGCAATGGTGGAAAGCCAATTAGTGGAAAAAGAAATCCAGCAATAACTGCAGTCGGAACCCAACCTAGTCGCTGAATAAATGCCAGTATCCCGAAATTTGTTGAAGCTGCTGATGGATCGATGTCAATAAAACTCAAAGTAACAGACGGCCTCCAAAAAGCAATACTAATTCCTAAGATTGCGTACGCAAGGATCAATATATCAAGGGCAATGCTAGGTGTTGTTATTGCCAGGATTACCAACCCTATCCACATAATACCTGTAAGTTCTCCTAAAATGAGTCCAAGGATCCTGCCAAAACGATCAACAACCATACCAGCAGGATATTGAAGAAGAACCAATAAAAGTGTCATCACAAAGTTTATTGTTGCTATAAACGTAACATCCACTCCAAAAAGAATAATGTAGATTCCATTTGCAATAGATAGTGGTAAACCCCAGGAAAATGTATCAATAGCAAAAGCAACTGCAGTTAAACGTGATAAAGGTTTTTTAAATAGACCAACAAACGCAATTTCTCTGTTGTTCGGAAGAATATCTCGTAATGCTAGAAAATTGATGAGGACGGCTCCACCTAATAAAAAACAACTCACTTGAAAGAAAGTAACTAGTTCACCTCCCACTTGAATGAGAAAAGAAGCGATTATTCCAGCAATCGAAGCAGAATTATAAACAATCGAATAAGCTAGCCCTCTTCTTTCAATAGCTTTTTCAATAGCTGACTCATGAATTAATCCTTGCAATGGGGGATCATATAACCCAATTCCTACATTAAAAATAATTATACTAAGTAGGGACACAAAAACATCTAATCCTGCTAGTGAAAGACCAACCAACCCAACAACACTAGTTATTTCTCCAATAACTATGATTTTCTTCCGACCATAAAAATCCGCAGTGAAACTCAACAGTAGGGGAATAACAGCCGAGAATCCCCCAATAGAAAGAATTAATCCTAAGGTTTGTGCTGCTTCAGGACTTGTACCGTAAATAGCCAACAGATAGGGTTGAATTTGGATTGCATAGACAGAATTGACAAATCCCCATAAGAAATGCGTTATTGTGAGCGTAATAATGTTTGAATTAAGAAAACTCACTGTCTTCACTGAATTATTCCTCCAAGGTCATTAGATGTTGGCCAAGACGATTCTAAGCTCAACTGGAACGCATATTCTCTTTTTAGGGTTGTAAATGGACATTTTTTTCTGTTTTAAGTGATTTATCATTTGAAAAAAGTTAGTTAATTGATATCTTCACCAGACTTGTTTAAGAAGACGAATAACACCCAAATAATTTTGGAATTGCACAAAAGGGAGCTCTAGGTCAGAATGATACTATTAGTATGTGCACAGGTGAAAAATCAAATAAACACTAGAAAATCATTCTAGTAAGTGAAAATGAAAAAAAGAATTGCTTTTCTGCTTTTAATTCTTCTACTTTCATCAAATCTTATTTTTGATACAGTAAGTTCCTATTATAACATAAAAAGTTCCTTGTCCACTTCAGAGGAAGTTCGTATCTATTCAGATAATGATTTTGAAAAGTATGCGCTTGGAGGGGACGGGTCTTTACACAATCCCTATGTTATACAATATAGATCTATTAATTCAGAATATTATGTATATACCGATGGAATTCTGATTACCAATACCAGTAAATATTGTATCATTAAGAATTGTGAGATTAAAGCTTATCATATTGGCATTAATGTCATGAATGTGACCCCAAATACATTAACATGTATGAATATTATCGTAGAAAATAGTGAGATAGGAATAAAGGTCTTCAATTGTCAAAATATGACAATCCGAAATAACAGATTATCAACTCGTGAAATAGGAATCTGGCTAAACCGAGCAGCCTATTCAACCGTATTGGATAACACATTGGGAGGAGGTGGGATAATGATACAGGAAGAATTGCTTGAGTATTATACCTCTTATGAAATTCAGAATAATTTCGTTAATCAAAAGCCGCTCGGGGTGTTTATCAACCAACAGAATTTTGATTTAAGAGATCCTATTTATGGACAATTGGTTCTGGTCAATTGCATTAACAGTATTGTTGGTAATCAACAAATCTTTAAAATTGAGCAAGCGATAGCTCTTATCTTTTGTACAAACATTACGATCAGAGATTGTACTTGTAGTGGAATATATCTCAATTATAGTAAAAGATGTGTGGTTGAGAGCAATAATTGTCACAATGCTCCAAATTATCGCCATGGAATACATCTTGAGAATTCTGATAATTGTACAATTAGAAATAATATTTGTTACGAGAATAGACGAGGGATAAGTGTAGAATATTGCCCTTTCTCAAATATTGGTAATAATACATGTGAAAACAACGAGAGAGCTGCAATCTACCTAGCATACTCTACCAAATCAATAATTTCGAACAATACCTGTTATGGTGAATACGGAATAAATATCAAGTCTTCTACCTCTTCATCCATATTGGATAATATTTGTAGCACAAAAAGGGATGCAATTTATTCAATTAATTCTCCCCAAACCTTAATAAAACGTAATAATTGTACAAATAGTGGTCTTGAAATATACGGTTCAAGTATGGATGAATATCTGGATTATGAAGTTGAAAACAACTTAGTAAATAAGAAAGAGCTCGGTTTTATCTATAATATCCAATTCTTTGATATCAGTAGTAATGATTATGGACAGATAGTTTTACTGAATTGTTCTCATGGAATAATTAGAAATCAGACTCCTAAAGCAATTGATATACCCCTCAGATTGAATCTTTGTACAAATGTAAGTATAAGAAATAATAATCTTAGTCTTGCAACAGAGGTTGGAATTTTTATTGCTAATTGCAGTATTCTAACAGTAGAAGAGAATATCTGCAATAATGCCCTTCGTGGAATATATATATTCTTTTCAAAGGACCTATTTATCTCGAATAATGTCTTCTGTTATAATAAGCACTTAGCGATAGACCTATATTGGGTAAACGCTTCGATTTTTACAAAGAACTATTGTTATAAGTCATACCACACTGGTTTTACTTTCTCTAATTTGAATTACTCTGTCATTTCTGAGAATAAATTCCTTCAAAGCGAATTTGATGGTATTAGATTAAGGAGAAGTAATCTAAATGTTTTAGAGAATAATACATTTTCAAAATGTGGGAGTGCTGCTATTAGGTTATCGTGGAGTGATTCATTAATAATCACACGAAATAACTTCTTTTCTGATAATGTTTCTTACCTTGCCTTAGAATTGTATGGCGTCAATTATTGTAATATTACTAACAACTTGATTAACAACACCGATGGAAATGGAATTTCCGTATCAATAGGTAAAAACATCAGTATTAATCATAACACGATTCAGAATAGCGCAAGGTATGGGGTTTTTTTAGGTCAGGCTGTAAGTAATTGCAGTGTCCACCATAATTCTTTTATTGATAATAGTGGTTCATTCCAGGCATTTGATGATGGTTCAGATAATATTTGGTATTATCCAGACACAGAAGAGGGAAATTACTGGTCAGATTGGACAGGAATCGGTAGTTATCAAATTGGTGGAACCGCTCAGTCTTTAGATGAATTCCCCTTACAGGAGATTCCTGAGTCTGAAATCACTAATGATCTAGGAGATACAGCAAGAAAAGAAACTAAGAATCTTTTCGCGTGGATTATAATGATGAGTCTGATAGTCATTATTAGTATTCAATATTTCAGATTGAAGAAAAAGGAATGAGAATTAAAAAGACAAAAAAGGGGGAAAAACGGAAAGAGTAGAAGTTTCTGATTATTGTCTTCACCAGACTTGCTTTAGAACACGAAGAGCATTTCCCCCGATGATTTTGGCGATTTCTTGATCAGAATATCCATGTTTAACCAACCATCGTGTAATATTTTGTAAACTTTCTGTAGGATTCTCCATTCCTTTGACATAATCAGGTAAGGATGCGACATCTATGTCACCAGCCTGCCCTGGTCGAGTATAATGACCCAATCCATCATTTCTTCGCAATCGCTCCATAAGTCGGTAAAATCCTACGTGGTCTCCATAAAGGGTATCGGGCCCGCACCCGACATGATCAATACCCATAAGATCAACACAATATTCGAGATGTGCCATATACGTGTCAATAGTAGGTATAGGATGTTCTTTTGTGGCAGTATATCCTGGGGCGGCCTCTATTCCAATTACTCCATTCTTCTCGGCTAATGCCTGAAGAACAGTATCTGGAAACAAACGTTTGTATGGTATCAATGCCCGAGCTCCTGCGT
>JAEOTU010000284.1 GCA_016839665.1 Candidatus Hodarchaeota archaeon | reverse complement strand
TAAAGGTTACCTAGGGTCGGTGGTCTAGCCCGGTTATGACACCTGGTTTACACCCAGGATATCAACAGAATACTGTTGACCTAGGATATCGGCAGTTCAAATCTGCTCCGACCCACTATTCCAAAACCAAGTGTGAGTTACCTACAATGTCTGGAGACTTATTACATCTCATTCGTGATGCTGAGAAAAAAGCCGAAAAGATAATCAGTGATGCTACTCTCGAATCTCAAAGGATTATTGCGGAGGCTCGTTCTGAGGCCAAACAAATACTTACACAAGCAAAAGATAAGAAAACAGATAATAACACCGATCGTCTAAAGAGGACTCGTGAAGAATACCAAACAAAAATTCAGGAGCTTGAAACTCAACTGAAAAAGCAAAAAGCTAAATATGAAAAACAAGCATCTTCAAACACGAAAAAAGCTATCGACTTTGTAGTTAGCTCCATCCTAGAAGACTAATGAGGTGGATTAGCATCTATCTAGTTGCTGTTGGGGATCCCAAAACGTGTACATGGTTGAAACTAGCAGGAATAGGGGAAGTTTATCCTATTGAGGAAGATCATCAAAACTCCTGCGAGGTTCTATCCAATATATGGTTACGAAAGGACATCAGCATTATTCTAATCACTCCTGAAATAGCTGAACGTTGTCATCAACGAATTACAGAATTCATGTCAGAAAAAACCTTTCCAGTCATAATGGAGTTACCAATTGACTTTAAGAAAGGTAAAGATCCTCTTACAGAACTTATTCGCCAAGCTGTAGGTATTAAATTAGAAATATAATTTGCGGGGGTTTCCCAGCCAGGTCAAAGGTATCTATGAGAAATCTGATGGCAATTAGTTATCATTCAATACCGACATAAGGAGCTGGACTTAGGATCCAGTCGCATAGGCGTTCGTGAGTTCAAATCTCACCCCCCGCATATTATCATGGTATTTGTGACTCAGATATTGATATCACGAATTCTTAAGCAATAGATTTGCTATTGTGGCTGATTAAGACTTAATAATGGTTAAAATAATAGATGAAAGATGACATGATGGAAATCAGGTAATTGAAATGGTTGAATATGAAGAAATGTTTTCTGAAATACGAAATAAGATGGAACATGATAATGAAGCACGGGAAGAGTTAATTAAACTAGGCCGACTTTCAATTCGAAATTCCTCAATCGCCATTCGTCATTTACATCGGAAAGAAATAATCAAAGCCGAAAAAATGATTAAAGAGAATACTACACTAATTATTCGAATAAATAAATTGGCTCAAGGAATGAGTCCGTCACCCTTTGGTATGGTGATGTCCTGTAATCAAGAATATGCAGAGGCGGTTTTTCTTCATTCCTTCCTTCAAGAAAAACCTTTACCCAATTATACTGACTTGAAAATTCCATATTTAGCATATCTTCATGGCATTCCTGATTTTATTGGTGAGTTACGCCGTGTAGCTCTGGACTCACTAAGAGAAAAAGACAATGAGATTGCGATTAAAGCACTTGATGTGATGGATGACCTATATTCATTTTTAATTACGTTAGATTATCCTGATGGGTTAACTTTTAATTTACGAAGAAAGACAGATTTTGCTCGAAACATTACAGAAAAAACCCGAGGGGATGTCGTACTCTCTCTTAATAGATTGGACCTTGTTACAACATTTGATAAGATGCTTCAAACCTATTTAAAAGAGGATAAACCACAAAATGACGAATAAGGCTTATAATTTTTCTTTCTGCCTTTTTAACATCCGATAGCTTAATATCGGTTGTCTGGCAGCTTTAACATCATCAACACGACCTATTGAAGTGTTAAGTGGTGCTTCTAAGATACGGTCTTGCTGTTGTGAGTCTACTAATTTTGAAATCTTTTCTAAAATTTTGATGAAACCATCCATCATCTCTTTTGGTTCTGACTCAGTTGGTTCAATCATCAACGCTTCAGGCACAATTAAAGGAAAATATATCGTTGGTGGATGAAAACCATGATCGAGGATGTATTTTGATACATCAAGGGCAGAAATATTTTTTTGCCTGGCTAACTGTTTAGCTGAGAGTACAAATTCATGCATACAGAAAGAATTTTCACCGTAAGGCACTGAAAAATCTTTTATAGTCTGACACTTAGCTTTCATGTAGTTTGCGTTCAACACAGCCATTTCTGATACAGCTTTTAATCCGTCATAACCTAATCGTAGAATGTAAGTATATGCTCGGAGATTAGTAGAGAAATTACCGAAATAACTTCGCACTTTGCCAATTGTATTAGGATGGTTATATTGGAAAAAAAATTCTTTAGTTATAGGATTAAAATCGATGCTTGGTACAGGCAAGAATGGTTCCAATCGTTTAATGACTCCAACTGGTCCTGCACCTGGTCCCCCACCACCATGCGGAGTACCAAATGTTTTATGAAGGTTAAAATGTACAATATCAAACCCCATATCTCCAGGTCGTACCTTACCCATAATGGCATTGAAATTCGCCCCATCATAGTATGCTAAGCCGTCAACATCATGAATAATTCTAATAATTTTTTCAATATTTGGTTCAAAGATGCCCAGAGTGTTGGGATTCGTTAACATTATACCTGCAGTTCTTTCAGTAACAGCAGCTTCTAAAGCTGTTAGATCAACACACCCATCTCTATGGGATGGTATAACGACAGCTTTAAACCCGCACATTGTCACGGTGGCGGGGTTTGTTCCATGTGCGCTATCAGGGACAATTATTTCTCTTTTTACATCAAGATTACCTTGTAGTACATGGTATTTACGGACTATCATCATACCTGTATATTCTCCATGAGCTCCCGCAGCTGGTTGGAGAGTTACTTTCGTCATTCCTGAAAGTTCAGCTAACCAACTAGCTAATTCATACATAGTTTGAAGTGATCCTTGAACCATACTAGGATCTTGATATGGATGGATATTTTGTACCTCTGGGAATGAAGCAACAAGATCACAGATCTTAGGATTATATTTCATCGTACAACTACCCAATGGATAAAATCCTGAATCAATTCCATAGTTCATCTGCGACAGCCTTGTATAATGTCGAACTACTCCAAGTTCACTTATTTCTGGAAGAGCAAGTGAATCTTCACGTAAAAGATGTTTAGGAATTTTTCGTTTTGCACGAGCAAGCAACTCTTTCTCTTCTTCACCTAATTCCTCTACCTGATGCCCTATTCTCCCAGGAATTGATTGTTCAAATATCAGTGTTTTTTCCCACATTGTCTGTTTGAACATTCAATAACCTCCTTGTTGTGTAAGAAATTCTTGGATTTTTTTGGAGAATTGGTCTATATCTACTGTTGATGTCATTTCTGTTGCTGCAGAAAGATAACACCCTTTTAATTCTGGAAAATATGGTTGGAGTGGGAAGCCTCCTTGAATATTATTTGCGTTAAGAAATGATTCAAATTTCTCTGCAGGAAATTTTGAGTCTAGCTGAAAAATAAATTCTTTAAAAGGCGATCCAGAAAAATAGGGTGAATTAATGCCCTTAAGAGATTGTAGTTCTTCTAACAGATATGTTGTGCGAGCCATACAGATTTCTGCTAGCTGTTTTAAACCCCTTGGACCTAATAAACTCAAATAAATAGTAGAGGCAAGAGCACAAAGGGCATTATTAGTACAAATGTTCGATGTAGCCTTTTCACGTCGAATATGTTGCTCTCGGGTTTGTAGTGTCATAGTAAAAGCTCTGGTTGAAGATTTCATTTCGGTTGTGAGACCAATGATTCGCCCAGGTAAAGCCCTTGAAAGTGTTCTTTCATTCTTTACTGCAAAAATACCCAGTAAAGGACCACCAAAATTCATTGGTAATCCGAGGGATTGTCCCTCTCCTATGGCTATGTCTGCTCCATAATCACCTGGTGACTTTATAATTCCTAAAGAAATAGGGTCTATTCCTACAACAAATATTGCTTCTAAATTATGAGCTATTTTGCCAATTTTTTCAGCTTCTCCTTCAATAATACCAAAGAAATTCGGATTTTCAACATAAATCCCTGAGATTTCCCCTTTATAAGCTTCTGTTAACTCTATTAATGCGTTTAAATCAACATTTCCCTTTTCTCGATTAAAAGGGTACGTTTTTATGGAAATCTGTGGTCCCTGAGCATAAGTTTGAAGAGTTTGAAGTCTTTCTGGTTGAAGATAAGCTGGAACCAGAAAAATGGATTTTCTCGTCACTCGAGTGCACATCAAGGATGCTTCTCCTAAAGCTGTAGCCATATCATACATAGATGAGTTAACAAGATCTAATTTTGTAAGTTCAGCAACCATTGACTGATATTCCCATAATGCTTGAAGCATACCTTGAGAGATCTCAGGGGCATATGGAGTATAAGACGTATAAAATTCTGATCTGCTAATTAGAGTTGAAACAACCGTTGGAATGAAATGATGAAAGATTCCTGCTCCTAAAAAGGATGGGATCTTATCTAGTCTAATATTCTGAGCAAGAATGTTTCTAATAATATTTAATGTTTCTTGTTCAGTGTGAGCGTTAGGAAGATCTAGCTTTTCTGAAAAGCGTAATTCATTTGGAATACCTGAGAATAAGTCATCAATAGAGGTTACACCTATTGTTTCAAGCATTGCTTTTATTTGAGTATCAGTTTGAGGTAAATAAGGATGAGAAAACCGTGGCAATGTCATTGACGTCTTCACCTTTAAAGATATAGAGTTTCTAAAACACTATCTTCGTACTTATCTTTTATTGAGCTTGGAATTTTAATTTATTCTTGCGAATGTTTGTAAGATTTATTTTTTGAATAAGATCTTCAAAATCAAAAATCCTTGAAATAAAAGAGTCCTTTGTGATAATCGAATAGATCTAATGTTTTCTGCGTCTAAGAACAACTACACTTAGACTGAACACAATTAAAGGTAAGAGATACCCTATAATTGGTAGAATTGGGTTTGCGGGGGTTTTCCCTTTCGGTATAGGAAGGAGAGATTGTGTTGTTGTTACTATTCTTTCCCCTTTCAGTAAAATTTCTTCAGAATTTGATAATTCGTATCCTGAAATTCCATTTAATAACTGAAACGAAACATTCACAGGTTGTAGGGTTATAGATATCGACTCAGAAGATGTAACATTGTATGTAATTGAAAAAATTGCCTTTTTTTCTACCTGAAGAGTACCGAGAGTATAATCAAATTTTTCGGCATCTTTTTCGATTTCAAGATCTGTTGCTGAACTGTTTAAGAATTCTACTTCTGAAGGAATTGTAACTGTCATAGAAACGTTGAGAATGTCCTGAAAATAAACATTGGTTATCGAAATACTCACATTAATTTGATCAGCTTTGAAAGCCGTGAGAGAATTGGCCACTTGGATAAGTTGAAGAGGTACAACGGTCACGTCAGAAGGATGACTATTCACTTGAAAAGTAGATCCGCTGATAGCACCTATAATTAAAATTAGGACAATAAATCTTCTTCGTTGTATCCTAGTGCCCTGAACCATCTACATTTCACCATTATGATACAAATATTCCAGTACGGAAGTTAAGAACGAATATCTTCGCAGTAAGTATGGAAATATAATTAATTTTAGAAAGTTTCGAGTGGATATTCTTACAACCAATCTTAACTAATGAATTTCTCCTTGATTGTTTGAAAGAAGCTAATATTACATTTGCACACATTGCAAATCCTATCGGGTCTAGGTGTAACAGTGTTAACTGTCCTATCATCAGATCCATTGAAAGTTTGGAACTCTCAATCCCTTTGAAAGCTATCCCAGTTAGATCTTACTAGAATAAAGAAAAATTAAGATCCTTTTCAGGTATTGAGATAATTACACAGAGAAAAAACGTCTCTTCATGGTTAATAGGCAACCACTGTCTCGCGAAGAGCCATGTGTGCCGCCATCTGGAATAATTCGTTAACATTTTCTCCTTTTAAGGCACTAGTTTCAAAATAAGGAGCAAATAATTCCCGTGCGAGATTTTCTGCTTCTCCTTTGGAAACTTCTCTCTTTTGAAGGTCTGTTTTATTCCCTACAATTATAAAAGGGGTACTAGGACTGTGTCGTTTCAACTCTCGAACCCAATGTTTTACATCAAAGAAAGACCCTCGGTTTTGAAGGTCAAATACAATTAAAGCAACACGACTCCCGAAATAAAAATCACTCCGGACACAACTGAAACGTTCTTGTCCAGCCAAATCCCACATTACAAGTTTCACAGAAGTTCCCTTCAAGGAAGTTTGATGAACTTCGATGTTTACTCCTACTGTGAGATCATATGTTCCCGGGATTCTTTGGTTACGCAAATGTGAGCACAATGATGTTTTTCCCACTCTCCCATCTCCGATGAGGATTAATTTTGTAGCGAATTCTTGAACAGACAACGAGTTTTCTCCTGCGGTTTAGTCTGTTCTATTATTATTGGCCAAGAATTAAAGAAGCAATAATATTTCAGTAATATCTGAATATCCCCAATGAACATTTAATAAGAAGGTTTGAAATAGGATGGAAATCATCTATTAGATTTATCTATTAATTACTGATTCTTTAGGAATGAAGTTAATCATGTTTTATCAAAATTTCATGAAGGAAAAAGCACTTTAAATAACATTGGAACACTTGGTCATTGATGATGCCCTCTCTTGAATTAATATTTTCACATCCTAAGAATAGTTTCTCTGCTAGTCATTTTTTAATCGGATTTAGTAAATGTGACCGATTACACGGTCATAACTATCGAGTAAAGGTTCGTCTCCAATACACCCATGTAGATCTCGCGTCATCTATAGATTTTCGGTCAGTAAATGCCGCCATTCAGCACGAAATGCAGCTATTGAATCAAAAAATCCTCCTTCCTAAAGATTCACCTAAACTCCAAATTAAATCAACACTAAAAGGTAAGAATTGGCAAATTTATGTTGCTGATAAGGAATACTCTTTTCCTAAAGAAGATGTTAGAATTCTCGATGGAATTGTGCAGACAACCGCAGAAAACTTGGCTTATTATTTCCATAATAAGCTTGGTTTATGGTTACAGCAGAATTATCCTAATATGGTCACTATTCTAGATGTCACTATAGTAGAAAATAGAGGAAATCAAGCTAAATTTTCTGCTTCAATATAATGACTAACAAAGAGAATCTCTAGTCCCAACGATTTCCAGTTAGCATCAAATATATCAGAATAAGAATCCCAATGACTAGAAAACCTCCCAGTAGAATTAAAACCCCTAAACTTAAAAGTGTCAGAACAATTG